>NZ_JCBCBS010000095.1:0-1904 GCF_059864205.1 Pelovirga sp. | reverse complement strand
CAGGTTGAGGGCGATGAAGGTTGTCATGCCAGTTCCCGAAAGGCGTTCAGCAGCGGTGTCATATCGTTTTTTATGCTGAAGCGGATGTGCTCGCCGACAAGTCCTTCGAAGTTGCCGCAGTCACGGATCAACACCCGGCGCGCCAGGCAATGCTCGAATAGTTCCGCCGCCCGTCGTCCCTGCAGCCGGCAGAGGATGAAATTTACCGTTGACGGCAGGGCCTGCAGCCAGGGGAAGCTGTCCAGCTCACTGAGCAGCTGTCGTCGCTGGGCGGCAATGCGTTGTGCCATCGGCCGGTTGTCGATATCGATCAGCCGCAGTCCGAGCTCCTGAGCCGGACAGTTGACGTTCCAGGGGGAGCAGCGCTGCTCCAGTTGCGCCGTTAATTCCCGGTTGCCGCTCAGGGTGAACCCCAGTCGCAGCCCCGGCAGGCCGTGAATCTTGGAGAAGGAGCGCAACACCAGCAAATTCGTGCTGAGCTGCGTCGTCAAGGTGAGGGATTCTTCTTCCAGGTGGAATGGCAGGTAGGATTCGTCGACGACAAACAGGGTGGCGGGATGCCGGGCGATCAGCGCGACAAGGTCGGTGCGCGCCACGCTTGTGCCGGTGGGGTTGTTGGGTTGGCACAGAAAACAGAGTTCGCTGTCGATGCACATATCGTCCAGGGTAAAGGCATAATCGGGCGCGGGCGCGACAATCGATGTGATGTCAAGTGCAGCGGCGTGGGCAAAGTGCTGGTAGTCACTGTAGGTCGGCGTAAAAATAGTGACCCGCTTGCCGGCAAAAAGAGCGCAGAGCCGTTCGATGGCCTCGCTGGTGCCGGCACTAACACAGATGTTTTCAGGCGCAATTTGGTAGTGAGCAGCCAGAGCTGCCCGCAGGGTGTGGCTGTGGGGTTCCGGCAGGCGGGCGAGGAGACGTGGAACGTTGAGCCCCTCCAGCACGGCAGGCTGGCTGTCGGCGACATTCGAGCTGTAATCGCGAATGGCATCGGGGCGGCAACCCAGTATGGCCGCTGCCCGGTAGATGTTGCCGCCGTGATGTTCCTGGTGCACGATCAATTTACCCTCCAAGCACAACCGCCGCCAGCAACAATACTGCCTCGCACACTTCGCAGAGGGCGCCGAGCATGTCACCGGTGACGCCGCCGATCATCCGCCGATACCACCACAGGATCAGGGCAAGAAACGCCAGATAGACACCAAGAATGCCGATAAACAGCCCGAAGGGGAGCGCAAAAAAGGCCAGCGCCGGCAAGATCAGGCCGGGGACGATCAGCCCGGAGCGTTCACCGGTGAAGAATGGTTTGGCCAGCCCGTCCTGGCGGGCGTAGGGCAGGCGGTGCATGGCAATGGCCATGGCAAAGCGGGACAGCGCCGGAATCAGCACCAGCAGGGCGATGCTGCTGATATGGGCAAAAGCTACCCCCTTGGCCCCAAGCACCAGGATAAGTGCTACCACGCCCATGGTGCCCGCGTGGACATCCTTCATGATAGCCAGTTTTTTTTCACGGTCGCGGTGGGAGAAGAGGGCGTCGGCACTGTCGCACAGACCGTCCAGATGCAGAGCGCCGCTGATCACCACCAGATAGAGCACCAGGACAAAAGGCGCGATGGTAACCGGGGTGAGCCAGTGCAGCAACGCCAGCCCGGCACCGATCAGCAGCCCGACCCAGGCAAAGGCGGCGGTTGCCCTGGCGCCGTCGAAGGGTGCGGAGCCCAGGCGGATAATGGTGAGAAAGTTCAGAGCGCTGAGAAAGCCCTTCATCGCTGTGCCTTGACGGGGACGGCAATACCGCTGACCAGCAACAATACTTCATCGGCCAGCGCAGCGACGCAGCGGTTGATGCGTGCCAGCAGAGCGCAGTAGCGGCGGGTCATGGGATCGGCCGGAATCACCCCCAG
>NZ_JCBCBS010000062.1:0-19824 GCF_059864205.1 Pelovirga sp. | reverse complement strand
TTGAGATCCTGCTTCATGTACCAGTCTTTCTTCGGGCGCTGCCCGCCGAACCAGATCTTACCGATACCGGTGTTGTTGATGCTGTCGATAGCGAGCATCAGTCGATCAGCGGTGTCGGTATCCTCGGAGTGAGCAAACAGGGGGTATTGCAGCTGCTGTTCGGGGGTAAAGTCCCCCAGCATGACACCGGCCTTGGCGTAACGATGACCTTCTTTCCAGATCCGTTCAAACAGATTGGTGGCCATACCGGCCAGCTGCCGGGTATCGGAGGTTGGTTGAAAAAAACGACCGGTAGCGGCATTGCCGTAGTAGGGTGCGTTTTTATCGAAAGGGCTGGTGCGGATAAAAGCGGTGATGACGGTTGCCCGTTGATGCTCTTTTCTGAGCTTTTCGGCGGCACGGGCGGCAAACTCACAGAGGGCCTGGCGGACCTGATTTTTGTCGCTGATCTTTTCGCCGAAGGAGCGGGAACAGACAATCTGCTTTTTCGCCGGGGTGATCTCTTCCAGATCCAGGCAGGATTCGCCGTTCAGCTCCATGAGGGTGCGCGCCATGACCACGGAGTATTGCTTGCGGACAAAGTGGGTATCCATGCGCGCCAACTGGCCGGCGGTGGTGATACCGATGCGGGCGAGACTTTCGGTATGCCGCCGCCCAATCCCCCAGACTTCAGATACCGGGGTGATGTCGAGCAACCGCTGCCGGCGCTGTGGATCGGTCAAGTCCACCACGCCAGCGGTCTGTTTGAATTTTTTGGCGGCATAGTTGGCAAGCTTGGCCAGGGTCTTGGTGGGGGCAATACCGACACAGACTGGAACACCCACGTCCTTGATAACCGTTTGCCTGATCTGCTGGCCATAGGTTTCACGATGGGAGCTATCGCTTACATCCAGAAAGGCTTCGTCAATGGAATAGATCTCAACCCGTGGCGAGAAGGTTTCCAGGGTCTGCATCACTCTGGTAGAGATGTTGTCATAGAGGCTGTAGTTACTGGAGAAGATGCGGATGTTGTGCTCCTTGATCAGATCCCTGACCTTGAACAGCGGGGTCCCCATCTTGACTCCCAGATCCTTGACCTCCTGCGAGCGGGCAATGATACAACCGTCGTTATTGGACAACACCGCCACCGGAACCTGTTTCAGATCGGGACGGAACACCCGCTCACAACTGACATAGAAGTTGTTGCAGTCGACCAGGGCGAAGACGTTATCGGTCATGGTTTGCGCAGGGAATGGATGACGGTGGTAACGACGCCGAAGACTTGTAACTCCTCCCCTTCGGGAATCACCAACGGCAAATAGTTTTTGTTCATCGGCATCAGCCGCACCGTCGGCTTGAGTTCCAGCCTTTTCACCGTCAACTCTCCCCCGTATTCGGCAATCACCACATCGCCATGGCGGGCCTCCAAAGAGCGATCCACCACCAGTACATCCCCGGGAAAGATCCCGGCATCGACCATCGATTCCCCTTCTGCCCGGACAAAATAGGTGGCGGCGGGCTTGGTGATACACAGCTCGTTCAGATCCAGACTGCCCTCGCAATAGTCGGACGCCGGCGAGGGAAACCCGGCGGGTACACGGTCAAGGAACAGGGGGATATTCAAATTTTCCGGCGGCACCTGATCGGCCCGACCGAGTAGAATGGCTTGCATATTGATCTCCTGAGAGGAATATAGCATGGAGTAGCACCACGAGGTGACACAATAAGTCACTTCTGCAGGGTAGATTGATGTAATTTTTCTGTCTTTTTTTGCTTGCCCCCGAATCCTGAGTTGGAGTAATCTTCAAATCAAGGGGGCTACATAGCTTCCCAAAAACCCTTCGTGCACCCCCCCTCCGCACGAGGGGTTTTTTTATTTTATGCAGGCCAATCGACTGTTTGATCGGTTTCGGGATGCCCTGATTGATCAGATCAGGAAACAAGATCCCTCTGCTGACGGGAAGAGAATTTGAGATGATGCATAATTTTCCTCCCACGGAACTGACTAGGGCTTAAACCAAACAGTGATTTCCTGTGATATTCTGACCAGTAAGGTGTGGCAGGCAGCCCGACTTTTTCCCTCTTTTTCAGCGAGCAAGCATGATCATACAAGAAGCAAGATCAACCACGGAACTCGACATGATGCGCGATCTTTTTCGCGAATACGAGCAGTTCCTCCAGGTGGATTTGTGTTTTCAGAATTTTGAACAGGAACTCGCTAATCTGCCGGGCAAGTATGCCCCACCGGATGGCGCTCTGCTGTTGGCACTGAGGAACGAGCAGCCGGTCGGTTGCGTTGCCTTACGCAAATGGGAAGAAGGCATCTGTGAGATGAAACGCCTCTTCGTTAAACCCGCTGGCCGGGGTACCGGACTGGGGAAAAAGCTCGCCGAACAAATCATCACCGTTGCCCGGCAACGAGGTTATATGCTCATGCGTCTGGATACCCTGGAGACACTGACCGAGGCGGTCAGTCTGTATCAACGCCTCGGCTTTCGTCAGGTTCCACCATACTATGACAACCCCCTGCCGGGAGCATTATACTGGGAACTTGATTTGCGGACTTGTTCTTGATCGACAGAGTCGTACCCAAACGGTATCCTAAACAGAGCAGCTTTTCCTTATCCACTCTGATCTTTTGGCAGGGGATGACCTATGTGCGGACGCTTCGTACTCACCTCAACCACAGAGCACATCCGGCAGAGCTTTGGCGTCGACGATGTTCCTTCCATCGCTCCGCGCTACAACATCGCTCCGACCCAGGATGTGCTGGTGATCCGGCAGAATGGTGGCGGCTCCCGTTACGCCGGAATGCTGCGCTGGGGGTTGATCCCCCACTGGACCAAGGACCCTGCCATCGGCAATAAAATGATTAACGCCCGCAGTGAGACCGCCCATGAAAAGCCGTCATTCCGTAATTCCATCCACTATCACCGTTGTCTGATTCCCGCCTCAGGTTTTATCGAGTGGTCGCAACAAAACGGCAGCAAGCAGCCCTGGTATATTCATCGAAAAGACGGCGAGTTGCTCGCCTTCGCCGGGATCTGGGACAGCTGGCAGGGAGCGGAAGGGACAATCGACAGTTGCAGTATCCTGACCACCTCGGCCAATAACCTGGTCGCAAAGATTCACGACCGCATGCCGGTGGTTCTGTCTGTGTCTGAGTACGACCAGTGGCTGGATCGACAGATCACCGAGGCAAAACAGCTTGAAGCCCTCTACGCCCCCTTCCCTGCCGATCTGCTGGAGGCGATCCCGATTTCTACCAAGATCAACAATCCCCGCTTTGATAGCCGCGACTGTCTGGAACCGCTGAGCTGATGGCCCACCATCCCGACAACCCCCTGGAACGCCTGGCCGGTTCCATTGAACGGGTGACCTTTCATGCGCAGGAGTCGGGTTTTTGTGTTCTCCAGGTCAAGGTGCGAGGTCAGCGCGATCTGGTCACCGTGGTGGGTTCGGCGGCGTCCGTCAGCGCCGGGGAATATGTCGAGTGCACCGGGATCTGGCACAATGACCGCACCCATGGGTTGCAATTTAAAACCAAGCAGTTGCAGATCGTTCCTCCCACCACCCTGGAAGGGATCCAGAAATACCTCGGATCGGGGATGGTCAAAGGCATCGGACCGCACTTTGCCGGGGTGCTGGTGGGGGCTTACGGTGAAGAGGTCTTTACCGTTATTGAAGAGACGCCGGACTACCTGCTGCAACTGCCCGGTATCGGGCGCAAGCGCATGGAACGGATTACCGGGGCCTGGGCCGATCAGAAGGTGATCCGCGAGATCATGGTCTTCCTTCAGTCCCATGGCCTCGGCACCGCCCGCGCCGTGCGTATCTTCAAAACCTACAAAGAACAGGCCATCGCCAAGGTCACCGAAAACCCGTACCGCCTGGCTCTGGATATCCACGGCATCGGCTTTAAAACCGCTGATACCCTGGCGCAGAAACTTGGTATTCCCCCTGACTCCCTGATCCGCGCCCAGGCCGGTGTGCGCCATGTGTTGCAGGAACTCTCCGGTGACGGTCACTGCGCCTGTGCCCGGGAGAAACTGATCGCTGATGCTGCCGCCCTGCTGGAGATTCCGATTACGGTGATCGAGGAAGCTGTCGCCCTTGAGGTAGCGGAAGAGCGACTGATCGCCCGCCAGCTCAACGCGGTTGACTGTCTCTACCTGACCCCCCTGTACCGGGCCGAAACCGGGGTGGCGGAACACCTGGACCGTTTGCTGCAGGGCAAACCGCCCTGGGGGCAGATCGACACCGACAACGCCCTGCCCTGGGTGCAGGAACAAACCGGCCTGACCCTGTCGACATCACAGCAGGAAGCGATTTGTTTGGCGTTATTCAGCAAGGTCACCATCATCACCGGCGGCCCCGGAGTCGGCAAGACCACCCTGGTCAACAGCATCCTCAAGATTCTCCAGGCCAAGCGCATTCCCACCACCCTCTGTGCCCCTACCGGCCGGGCAGCCAAACGCCTGACGGAATCGACCGGCCTGGAAGCCAAAACCATTCACCGGACCCTGGAGTTTGATCCCGGCATTTTTGGTTTTAAACGCGGCCGCGATAACCCGCTGGAGACCAGACTGGTGATCCTCGATGAATCCTCCATGGTGGATGTGGTGCTGATGAATCGTTTGCTGGCAGCGATCCCAGAAACGGCCGCTCTGATCATGGTGGGGGATGTGGATCAACTCCCTTCCGTGGGGCCGGGGATGATTCTCGCTGACATGATCACCTCGAACGTCATTCCAACCGTCCGCTTGACCGAGATCTTCCGCCAGGCCGCCGCGTCAAAGATTATCGTTAACGCCCACCGCATCAACCAGGGACAGATGCCCTTGCCCCATGAGCAGGATAAAACGGGGGATTTTTACTTCATTCCGGCAGAGACGCCGGAAGAAATTCACGCGATTTTATTGCGCACTGTCACGCAGCGGATTCCCAAACGTTTTGGCTTAAACCCGGTGCGGGATATTCAGGTACTGACCCCGATGAACCGCGGCGGTCTCGGTGCCCGGTCCTTAAACCTGGATCTGCAACAACAACTCAACGGCGCCTCCGAACCCAAGGTCACCCGTTTCGGCACTACCTTTTCACCGAACGACAAGATCATCCAGATGGTCAATAATTATGACAAGGAGGTATTTAACGGCGATATCGGTACCATCAGCGCCATCGACATGGAGGAGGGAGAACTGACGGTCGATTATGACGGGCGGCTGATCCCCTATGAGTTTGGAGAGCTTGATGAAGTCGCCCTGGCCTATGCCACCTCGATCCACAAAAGCCAGGGCTCGGAATACCCGGCCGTGGTTATTCCTTTAGCCATGCAGCACTACACCCTGCTGCAGCGCAATCTGGTCTATACCGGCGTGACCCGGGGCAAACAACTGGTGGTGATGATCGGGCAGAAAAAAGCCCTGGGTATGGCCATCAGGAACCGCAATGTCACCCGCAGACTGACCGGCCTGCAGGAGATGCTGGGTCAACTATCCAAAAAATTACCTGATGGATAAATCCAATTGGAGCTCGATGATCATCATAATGGCAAAAAGAATAGTAACTTCTGGGTAACTTAAAAAAGTTGCTTTATGACAAGACGGCGCAGCGCGGCGTGAGTTGCTATTCAGCTCCATCGTTACCACCGGGTCCGTCACTTAAAAGCAAAAACCCGCGGATACAATTTCAGCTCACGGCAAATCAGCCGCGCTGAAAACTGAATTGACCGATCGGATCCTGCCGTTCTTGAACAGCGGTAGCACCAGCAGGCTGCTGAGCATCTTGATGACCGTCTGCCCAATCATTGCCGGCCAGACCGGACCGAAAGCGAGCAGAACGAACACCACCGAATCAAGGGGGATCGAAACCAGGTTACTGTACAGAAGCCGCTTCTGGATACCGCCACTGGTCCTGGTGTAGATAATCCAGTCGCTGAACTCAGCGATGAAGAAGGCGCTGACCGAGGCCAGTGCAAGTTGTTGATTAAATGCAAAGGTGATCACCGATGCGATCAACATCCACCCCCAGCAGCCGAACTTGCCATAGCGCTGCTGCACAAAGTCTCGGGCCGAAAAGGTCAAGCCGATGGCGATCGCTCCAGCCGGAAAGGTCAGGCCGAGGATTGTGAGCAGACCGAAGGAGTGTACCAGGATATTGGCGAGAACAATCGACCCGAGATAAAAAAACACACTCATATATTTTGTTCCTGCTTTCTGTAAAAAAATTACTTTGAGTAGTACTCAACGATCAGTTTTTCATTGACCGGGCTGTTAATCTCGTCAGCCTGCGGCATGCGATTCACTTTGACGCTCAACGCTTCGCGGTCAACCGTGAACCACTCCCCACCGGAAAAGCGTGGGTTTTCAACCAGGTAGCGAGCGGCCAAAGCCCGGCTAGTTTCACGCTCGCGCAAGGAGACGACGTCACTTTCCCTGACCTGGTAGGACGGAATATCCACCCGACGACCATTGACCACGAGATGTCCATGGTTGACCATCTGCCGCGCCTGCGAAAGCGAACGGCCGAAACCGGCACGAAACGCCAGACTGTCAAGACGAGTCTCAAGCAGCACCAGCATGTTGTCGCCAGTCACCCCCTGCATCCGTTGTGCTTTGTGGAACACCTGACGAAACTGCTTTTCCAATAATCCGTAACTGTGCCGTAGTTTCTGCTTCTCGATCAATTGCAGGGCATAGTCTGAGAGTTTTTTAAACCGTTTGGTACCATGCTGCCCAGGTCCATCCTCACGCCGCTGCAGCAAGCGATCATACTTGTCGTTATCATAAATATTTACGCCGAAACGGCGTACGATCTTCCCTTTGGGGGCTGTAAATCTGGCCATATCTGATCGCTCCTTTAGTGATTGTCTTGAAAACGGTTTTCATATCTATTATCTCTGACTAGATTTGTCAACTATTTTGCCGAGCTTATTTTCGTATGACCAAGAACCACCAGCGCTATTGCCGATGCTATTGCCGATGCTCTTGCCGATGCTCTTGGCATCATATCGGACTGGCGCTATCAAGCCAGCCGGCGCCGATATTAAAAATTGCGGTTCTAATTTCCGGGGTCGTATGCAATGATGTGCGTCCCAATTGACAGTGGAAATCAAAATGACAAAAACATTCCCTACCTTAACCCTCTTGGCTTGTTGCCTTGCGCTCTACAGCACAGATCTGCTCTCTTCCAAGCACGCACACGCCAGGACGCATCAGATTATGACTGCGATGGACAATCCTGCTGCTGCAACCTATAACAGCAACTGTGCATCCTGCCATCAACGAGGAGTCATGGGTGCGCCCAAGCCCGGAGATTCCCGTTTTTTGGCAGATATTGACATGCTGGTTGAAAATGCCATCAAGGGTATCGGCAACATGCCGGCGCGTGGCCATGCAGCTTTTCTTTCAGATGATGAAATTCGAGCCGTTGTTGAGTTCATGAGGTCACCGAATTGATGTCTTTCTGTATTAATTAGACGATAGTTGCAAATCCCGAAGTTCAGACAGAAGCAATAGAGTGTTTTTCCTGCATTGCCTATAATCACCAGCGGCATCGCCAAGCGGGAATTTTCGTGTTCAACAAGTGCTGGTCTACGAGAAACGCCCACGATTTGGTATCCGTGGGCGTTTCGTGTTCTGTGGGTGGTGACAAGTAAAAAACGCGGCGATCTGTCCAGGCGAGCAGTTCGTTGCAATCCCTCAAAAAGCTTCTTTTCCTTAGTGGCGACTTGCTTAGACTTGTTGATGATCAGAGCATCAGTAACATCGGCTTCTTTTCCCTTCACCGGTTTTGCGTTTCGGTAATTAGTGAGGGACACCCATACGGCCTGACCATCTTCAAACCTTATGTTCGGCTCCTGAAACAGCGACTGAAGAACAGCCACCAATTCGTCCTTATTCAGCTGGTACTTTTTCCCTCGCAGTGTCCAGATCGTTTCAACCAGCACGACATCAGTCACCAGAACTTTCTGCTGCCCGAAAATCAATTTAGCCGCTTTTTGAAACTGATGGGCATCATCTTCAAGCAGATATCGCAACAGCACATTGATATCTATTGCGATCATAATAGGGAGCTCTGCAATGACTCCCCATCGGTCATGGGACCGAGGGCTTTTCCTGAAATACGCTATAATCTGGACACTACCTGTTGTTTTGCAATCCGGAAGATAGCCAGATCCTTAATTCATTTCTTTTAGAGCGGTCAATGAAACTCTTCTTTCCAGCAAAAACGATTTTGCCCACCGATCCTCATATTCAAAAGAAGTATTGGTTCAGCTGAGTCAGGTGGTACCCAGTAAAGAACAAGGAAATTTCGGGCGCCGGCATCCAGCACATATTCCCTCACCGTTATCTTTTTGCCTTGGACCGACCTTCTTCTTACAGGGGCAATCTCGTCAAACGCGGAGATATTCTCTGCCATTGACCGATAGCTTTGCTGCAAGCGTTCGACAAAACGAACCGCGCCCAATTCAGCATACTCGTCAAGAAATTCTTTCAATCGACGAGCAAACAAAGGTGTGGCGACCACCTCCCGGGTCATCCTCTTTTCTTCTCCGAAACAGCTTTAGCCCGAGCTAGAGCATGATCGAATAGGGCATCAATCTTTGCGGCAGGTTCACAAATGCCCGTTAATTCATACTCTTCCCATGCCGCAAGTGCTTCTGCTTCAAACTGAATATCAGCCTCGGCTGCTTCAATTGCCGGAGCGCCAATCGCCTCAAGCACGGCTCCCATCGGCCTACCGATTTTTTTTGATAGAGTTTCCAGCCTCTCGGCAAATTCATCATCCACCCTTAAATTGAGTTGCCTGGTCATAACTGTACCCCTTTCCTGTTTTTCAAAATGCTAGCAGCTGCTAGCATGCAGGTCAAGTCCACATATAATCTGTTGGATAATCAACCCTTAAGGACTACAACTACCATTGTAGATTTGTAACTATCCACCACTGTCCTTGCGCAGGGTCGGGGTTTCTGTGGCAAGGGTGTTTTTGTCGCCAAGGACGGCGCCAACAAGCGGTCAGGGATGACCCAACGGGGAACAAGGACGCCGACCATACGGACATTCCAGACAAAGCATAAGTGAATAAAACACAAAAATAGTCAAAAAAGGTATTTCATCAAATTGTCAGCGACAGCAGCGTCAATAAAAGGGGTACCTCAGCGCACCCACTGGAACGCTACAGATCGAAATTGATGATGTTTCACATTAAAAAAGAAAAATGTAGATTTGATCCGATTTATTTTTTTTCCGGTTTATTTTCCTGTTTTGACGCTATGACTTGAGAACTGGATTTTTCCGTTGCGTTGTCAAATATCACGTGAACAATCTCGGGATTGCTACCGGCAACTTCTTTCATGATCTCCGTTAGTTGTGCTATAAGCTTTTCTTTATGTTTGGCAGATATGGCTGACTCTGTCTGGATGCTGATGATTGACATAGTTGAACTCCGTTCACAATTAAAGTAGTTTTTGTGGACTCTTCGAGTTAATCGGTTTGTGCTGCGTAAATCAACATTTTCAACGTCATGGCCTTTTGGGCGACTGACTTAAGAGTATGAAGAATGAAAAGCTGGGTAGGAAAAGATGTATGCGCCGAATGCGCAGGGATGCTGGCTGCCAGTATCAATATCGGATTTAAAACCAAAGGAAGATGTCATCGCTGCCACAGTGAACAGGAGCTTTTCAATGTGATCGCTATGTCACCTTCCCCGATCTCTGCTCAAAACGTTTGCCCTGAATGCGGTCACGCTGGTGAAGCTCATGCGGCATCCTGCCAGCGTTCGGAAGTTGCTCTTCTCAGAACTGAAAGACAACAGCTTGTTGAATTGTTACAAGAAATCGGCGGCTACAATGCTGACCTGTCCTTAGCGGATCAGATCAGACAGTTACTGAAGAAAAATATATGATCCGCACCTTGTAAAGGGTGCGCTTTTTACTCCTCTCCAAACTTCAAAAATATCGAAGGATCTCCGGTATAGGTCAGAATCAGCCTATGCATGGCACGGGTGCAGGCAACATACAGCATGTTGCGATCCATTTCCGTGTGATAGTTCGTTGTATTGACGCTGGGAATAACAACGCGGTCGAATTCCAAACCTTTGGCCATATGGGCGCTGCAGACGATAATTCCGGTTGAAAAGACCCGGCTGGATGGGTCAAGTAAGCAAGCATTGATTTCATTCTTTATTAAGGCATTGGTGATTTGTTGCGCCTGTTTCTGGGTTTTGCAGATAATCCCCAGGCTGCTGTGCTCTGAGGCGATAAAATCGGTCACATAGGTTTTAAGCCATGTGGTTTCTTCTTTTGCTGACCCCAGCCGGTGCACTGTCGGTACGTCACCGTGACGTCTCATTGGTATGAGTTGCGGGTTAAAGCAAATCTGCTGAGAAAATTCCATAATCTGCAGGGTCGAGCGATAACTTTTGGTCAGGGTCATCAAGGTCGCATCGGTAAATGCCCCCTCAATATCCTTAAGCTGTGAGGCGCTGTAAGGGTTGACCGCTTGTGCGACATCGCCAAGGATCGTCTTGCGGCAATTGAAAAGGCGGGCGAGCACGGCAAATTGCACCGGCGTATAATCCTGCATTTCGTCAATGACCAGGTGTTTGATCGCACGGTACGGGTTGTCAACGTTCTCCAGGCGCATATTCAGGTAAATCAGCGGGAAGACATCAGCATATTCGAGTTTGCGTCCCTTGGCCTGGACAAAGAGATCAGGCTTGCCAAGCCAGTCAAAAAATTCCTTATAGAGAAGGTTGAGGCTTTTTTTCTGATACATCTTGTTGAGTGCTGCCCGCACCAGACGCTTATCTTCCGCACCCAGATCAACATTGTAATAGATCCCCATGTTGACTTCGACGGCCTTAACAACCTCGGTAATCCGCTGAGCAGGAGGCAGCCCTCGATAGCGGCTGAAGTGTTTTTCAATAAACCAGGCAGGCACAGGGTGGCCGGCAACGACAATATCCTGTGCCGTAAAGCGGCTTTTCTCAATATAGTCAGCGTATTCACCAAGTTTTTTCAGAAACTGAGCAGATGATTTATTTTGGATACGTTCTTTTATCTTTTCGTCATTGGTTTCAAGAAGAACGGAAGTCTGCTCAAAAAAGGTCTGGAACGGAACCTTGTTGTCGAGCAAGCTGTGCGCTAAATCTTCCATGCCGATTTCAGCTATAGATTCTTCCCCGAGTTCTGGCAGTACATTGGCGATATAATCAGCAAACACCTTGTTGGGAGAAATAATTAAAATGTCGGTAGATTTGAGCGACTCTTTAAAACGGTACAGCAAAAACGCGATACGATGCAGAGCTATGGAGGTTTTGCCGGAACCGGCGACACCCTGAATTATCAGCGTCGGGGCATCTTCGTTGCGAATGATCGCATTCTGGTCACGCTGAATGGTGGCCACAATATTTTTCATGGCCGCATCAGCTGATCCGGCCAGTTCTTTTTGCAGCACATCATCGACAATGTGAAGATCCGTTTCCAGCATCATCTCCATCACACCTGCGCGGATCCGGAATTGACGTTTTAAGCTGATGGTGCCTTCAATCCTGCCGGAGGGGGACTGGTAAGCCGCCGGACCAATCTCAAAGTCATAAAAAAGAGTGGCAACGGGTGCCCGCCAATCGTAAATCAAATGTTCCCTGGTGCCTTCATCGTAGAAATGGTTTACGCCAATATAAAAACCGGCGGGTTTGGAATCTGAGATGGCGGTGAAATCAAAGCGCCCAAAATAGGGGGAGCGGGCCAGCTTCTGTAGTTGTTGTTTTTGGACCAGAATGGTTTCGCCGGTCATCAACATCTGCTCGATGGACTGGCGCGTGGTAACTTTTTCCACATGATCCATGTCCGCCCTGCTTTCCCACAGGTAGTTTTTCTGATCCTGAATGTTCTGCCGATATTGCTTAAGACGTGTGTCGATCCGGCTAATGGCTTCTTCAAGGCGGTTCTGAACATACTCAAGATGAAGGCGTTCATCTCTTTGCGGATCTGTGGTTGTTGAAGTCAATTGTTGTGCCATAAGTTTATTGATGTATCAGGCTGTTTTTCCCAGATCACAGTCATCACAGGTTAATGCTGTCGGATTCGCAAACAATCTTGTGGCGGCAATGATGCCGTTGCATTTGATACATTTGTTGTATTCATTATTGTCCAAACGGTTAAAAGCAATTTGAATCGTCAGTCGTTCTGTTACTGTATGAAATTCGGTATTGCCAGTGCCGGAATGGGTATCCAACCGCTGAAGCCGATCCCATAATATTTTCCGAAAGTGTTCTGTGCTCTGTTCTGTGGTGTTCATCATTTTTGAGCTCCAATGTCGCAGGATCAATTTGGAAACAGCCGTAGCCGATCTAGTTGTCTCAGAGGGCACAACAAACCGTACTGCCCGAGTTTAAAATAACCCCTAAGTGGTTCATGCGCGCCTGCTGACTTACAGTTTGGTATGACAAGCAGTTGCTCGGGTCGTGAGATGCTTAATCCATTAATTCCAAGCTCTGATAAACTGAAGGGTGACGAGCGGGGATAGTAAAAATGCGTGGAAAATCAGCAACGAATATCTAACATTATTTTAATCCTAAAACAAGGATTGTTTACGAAGTCAAGCAATCAAGCGCTGCGCTGCTATACGCTTGACTCACAATTGACCGGCATAACAGTGAATGGTGAAAAGCTCACAAATCATCCTGTTTTTGTCCTTGAGTCGACGATGTCCTGGCACTAAAAAGGGTCCACGATGTGGTGTCACTCAACAATTAGGCATAGAGTGCAGCGAAATAAAAAGCGTCTTGACATCACCCAACCGGCCTAACCCGACAGCTGTGCGATAAAGCCGCGCAGCGCCGGGGACTTCTACGTTGAAAAAAACTGTCCCATAACTCACCATCAACAATCCATCAAACGCTCATGATTTCCTTATCGTTGGGTTTTCTTTAAAATCTTTACATGTTGGCCACTAAATTCCATTGTCCCCAGAATTGAAATTCGATAGAATGAGTTGCAAATGCAACGCAAGGAGGTACGTGATGAAATCAGCAACAATCCCCTCTCTAAGAGTTGAGCCCGAACTACGCCAAGCGGCTGAAAGTGTCTTGCGTGAAGGGGAAACCTTGTCCGGTTTTATGGAAAAATCTTTACGGGCCGGCATCCAGCACCGGAAGATCCACCGGGAGTTTATTTCCAGGGGTTTGGTTGCAAGGGACGAGTCTCGACGGACTGGGGAATATTACTCGGCAGAAGATGTCTTGAGTGAACTGAGCGAAATCCTTGCTCAAGCAGAAACCAAGAGGGACAAGTGAATTATCGGGTTCGCTATACCCGCGCAGCTAAAGATGATCTTGTTCGGCTCTATGGTTTTCTTGTTGAACGGGACATTGATGCTGCACGAAAAGCACTAAATTCTATCCATAAGGGCATCGAATTTCTACAAGAATTCCCCTTCACCTGCCGAAAGGCAACTCCTGATGATCCCCTATTGCGCGAAATGATCATTTCTTTTGGTTCAAGGGGGTATGTCGTTCTTTTTGACATTGAGGACAATAAGACAATCACTATTTTAGCTGTCCGGCACCAACTCGAAGAGGACTATCACTAACTGCCAAGGGAAATATCAAATCGATAAATCACTGACATAAACACACCAAAATCCCGCTCGGATCGACCAACGGGATTTCTGATATTGCAGGAGTTATAGGAAGGTTTTGTTGACCACCTCATGGAGACGCCATCAAATTAAATGCCGAAGAAGAGACGAGAAAACAGCCTCTGACATGCGGATATCAGGCAAACTATGTCGTTCGTGCAGAGGTCTCCGCTTCGGAGTTATTGTCAAATCCTCTTGTTCTCGCTAGACTTACTCCACATACCCCATCTACATCTATTTGAAATTCCATAGGTCATCTATAAGGGGGGGCAACAGGTATGTTTACGACGGGTATCCGTTTTAAAAACCTTATCTCGGTGGGCAACAATGAGCCCTCCCGCAGACGCAGGAAGGCTCTGAATACGTAGCAAACCTTTACTTCAATGCCGACAGATTCGCTCCGAAATTGATATGGAACGGGACGCTATCCAGAACCAGTGCGGGCACGGATTTAACACCCGCCTGCTCAGCCTCAACAAGACGGCTTTTGTTTTCTCCGAGGTGGACAATCTCCACCGAGTATTTGTCTTTATCGATTGCTTCCGCCACTTTTTTTTCAGCTTCAACGCAAACCGGACAACCGGCATGATAAAATACTGCTTTGTTCATATTGGGCTCCTTTCTTTAGCTTACGCTCCGCTGGTTCATCCAGCGGGTTGACCAAACAATACCCTTTTGGTAAGATCTTGAAAAGAGGGCACTTTTTGGTAGGCAGGGAACAATATGGTGTAAAGTAGTGATTCTCATGACAGAAAAAAATCAAAGAAGATTGCGAAAAGACTACGAGTGCCTTGAGCAGGTTGTGGGATGCAAGTGGTCTGTGTCCGTCCTTATGGCTGTAAAAGGTGGCACTGATCGACCCGGTGCCCTTGAAAGAACCATCACAGGCATTTCTAAAAAAATTTTATCAGAGCGGCTGAGAAAACTGACGGCCTATGAGTTGTTGGACAAGAAGAAGTTCAACGAAATACCTCCAAAAACGGTTTACTCCCTCACTTCAAAAGGTGAAATGCTCGTCAATATTATCGCACAACTTCATGAGCTCGACAGCAATGAGTAATATCCAGCAAGGAGGGGGTCAGCCAAGGCCGTTTTACGCCGCGATTGGCCTTTAACGGCAGGCAGTACGTTCAAATTGGTTGATATCTCACAATTCACAACTATAAGAACACGAAAACCCCACCTGGCGATGCCGGCGGGGTTTTCCGATAATACAAAACTCAGCGGACAAGCGAATGCTAACCCATAGAAGTCAATTGAGCAGATGCCGGTCGATGAAAGTTCTCGGTTTAAGAACTTCAATGCCACGATAACCGTTAACATCGAGAAGGTGCTTGTCCCCACTCACGATAAGTTTTGATCCGGCAGCCAAAGCACAAGCGATAAATTTATCATCGTCAGGATCGGCACACACCCCGTCATCAAGGGCATCGGGTTGAACCATTTCCGCTTCTACGACAATTAATTCAAGCAATGACGTCAGATCCACGAGTGGAAATTTTCTGTGCAACGCACCGGCTACGCGCTGGTATTCATCAAATATCTCTGGAGATAGAATCAGTGTTAATCGACCATCGCGCCATGCTTGGAGGATTTTACCCGGTGGTCCACCAAAGAAAATCCCCGAGATCAACACATTGGTATCAAGGATGAGTTTCACTTGCTGCCCCGAACCTCTTCAATGGCACTCTCAATATCCAACTTTTTAAGACCTGCTGACTTAGCTTTACGGCGAGCATCGGCTATCAGGCCATCAAACTCGTCCATAGACGGGGGAGTGATGGCTTTCAAGATAACAACATCATTGTCACCAACCACCACAAACTGAGCGCCTGCTTTGAGGTTTAATCGCTTACGAACCTCATCGGGAATGACGACCTGCCCCTTAGAGGACATTTTTGTTGTAGCTAAAGTTGCCATAGTTGCCTCCATATATGTATCTTACTCGTAAGATAGCATTATGCGGTTTGAATACCAAGAAAAATAGCAATTGTGACAATTGACAGTTCGATAACTCAACAACACATAATCCCACCGCCAGCTAAGGTGGGATTATCTGGCAATGCAGGGTTTCCAGTAACTGCCCGCCCAGACCAATTTCATCCCTCCAGATAATCCAGAGCAAATAATAAGACACGATCCACGATGGACGGCTGAGGGAAACTCACTTCTGATAAGAGGCAAAAAAATGCGGGACGGGGGGATCCTGGGTGTCCTCATAAGCGTAAAAGCTCTTTTCACTTAGACCACAGCGGATAAAGCCATCTATCTCATCTTTATCGAGAGGCAGGGGAATGTCATCTTCCTGCTCACCCTTGAGACGACTTCGGCATGAGACAAGAATATAGCCCTGCGGTGCCAGCAGTGAGACCATTGCATCTCGGGCCTGAATTCTGTACTTGCCGGGCAAGACCTGAATTGTGTTGCATTCATAAACCAGGTCAAAACGTTCAGCCCACTCTGACGGGTAGGCAAAAAGGTCTGCGACAAGGTAGTTGACTCTGGTCTCTGGATAGCGGTTTTTACATAGACGTATCGCTTCAGGAGAAATATCAAAAGCGGTTACCTCATAGCCGGCCTCGCTTAATGCTTCAGCATCATCACCAACCCCACACCCAACCACAATCGCCCTGCGGTTCTCATGCTTAAAAGTACAGTCATTCAGCCATTTTAAAAGGTATGGACAAGGCTCAAGGTCTGCCCAGAAAACAGCACGAGGGTCTCCCTGGGCATCGGCGTAGATACTGTCAAACCAACCAGTGGGATCATTTCTGTCCTGGAAAGATTTGACCATTTTTTTGTAAGCCACAGGATCAAATTCTTTCATGTTTTTTGCCTGTCAAACAGCATGCAAAAGTTGCCGTCAGTGCTTCATTTGCTGCGGCTTTACTTAACCCTGACTGCGTCGCTATCGCCTCAATTAAATCTGTTTTGTTCATAATGCTTCTCCTGTGGTCGTGGGGTTTCTGGCCAGTAGGTGGACACTCTTTTTCTGCAGCTCGGGCTCTGGAAAGATTATCTGTCAGTTCTTTATCAACCGCAAGCTTTGCCGCCAGGTCCAGCAGAATCGGTGCCCGCCTAATTTATTCCTAGATTTTCATTCTCCTTTTTAACCCATGGTCAGCAGCGGCTCGGATCAAATCCCATAATTCTTTCCAGCCCATCTTGACACAGCCCATATGAATGCTAATTTTAAATAATCTCAATACTTTAGTTCGAGCTTGTAACCAATAAAAAAAATCGATTCGGAGACCTGGTGGGTAAACAATCCATCGAACTGAGCTATGCCATTCGCCTGCGGGTGATCGGCAAATATTTTGGTCAGTTGAGCCTTGTGGTGGCGTTTCTGACCCTGGCGCCTCTGGCGGTTGCGCTCTTTACAGCTGAATTTGCCATTGCTCTGCGTTATGGCGTGGTTATAGCTGTGCTTTCCGGCTCTGGGATCTTTCTGGCCCGGATACGCGCTGCTCGTCGTGTTCAGGCCAACGAAGCGATGGTTTTGGCTGCAACCACATTTTTGGTTATTCCGCTGGTGATGTCGTATCCGATGATGGGATCAGGGCTCTCCTTCGGCGACGCGCTATTTGAGGCGATTTCAGCTGTGACCACGACAGGGCTCAGCACGTTAGCAACGATCGAAGACAAACCCCTGGTCTTTCATTTTGCCCGGTCCTGGATGCAATGGTATGGCGGGTTGGGAATCCTGATTCTGTCTCTTGCGCTGCTGTTGCGTCCAGGGATCACCGCCAAAAGCCTGGCGGTCACAGAAGACATCAGAGATGATCTGGTTGGTGGCACCAAGGTTTACGCACGAAATATCCTTGTCATCTATGTTGCGCTGACGTGCTTGGGCATCTTTATTTTGCTGCTGGCGGGCAGTGGATTTTTCAATGCAGTGGTCTATAGCTTGTCGGCGGTTTCTACCGGAGGCTTCGCTCCTCACGACGCCAGTCTCGGGCATTTTTCCAGCGGGCTGATACCCTGGATAACGATTCTTACCTGTTTCGCCTGCGCTCTGCCTCTGTTGCTCTACTACCAGGGGTGGCGTGAAAAATGGAAAGAGCTGTTTCGTGACCTGCAGTTACGCGCGTTGATCTTCATCGCCCTGGCGATGAGCCTGATTCTGAGTGCCTGCCTGTACTTCTTCATGCATCAGCCCTGGCAACAAGCGCTCTACCATGGTCCGCTGATTGCTCTTTCGGCCCAGTCAACCGCTGGTTTCACCACACTCAATCTGGGAGAACTGGATGCCGGTTCCAAATTGGTGTTGATTACCTCTATGGCCATCGGTGGCGGAATCGGATCGACGGCCGGGGGCATCAAAGTGCTGCGTCTTCTCATACTTCTGCGTCTGGTCCAGTTAAGTTTGGTGAAAACCTGCCTGCCGGCGCACGCTGTTCTGGATCAACGCCTGGGAGGCAAGCACCTCGAAGAAGGGGAAATCCGCCAGGCATTGCTTTTTTTTATCCTTTTTTTTGCGGCAGTGACGGCTTCCTGGTTTCTTTTTCTGATATGTGGCTATGACCCTCTTGATTCACTTTTCGACGTGGTTTCGGCGACGGGAACGGTAGGGCTTTCTTCCGGAGTCGTCGGACCTAATTTGCCCGGCATTCTAAAAACAGCATTATCCGTCAATATGTTGTTGGGTCGGCTTGAAATCATGGCATGGCTCGTCATGCTCTATCCACGAACCTGGTTTGGATTACGTGTGGAGGAATCATGAGAATTGTGTTTGTCGGAGCAGGGGAATTGACCGTATCTACTGCCAAGTTGCTTATGAAACGAGGGCATGAGGTCATTATCATAGAATCTCAAAAGAGTAAAATCGACGATCTTTCCGAGAGCCTCGATTGCAGTTTTCTGCTTGGCGATGGAAGTCGTCCGCATATCCTTGAAGAGGCAGATCCCAAGGACTCAGATTTTTTGTTCTGTCTTACAGACAATGATCAGAACAATATCATCGCCGGTCTGGTCGGAAGATCGCTGGGCTTCAAGCGGGTGGTGGTCAATATTCATGACCTGGAGTTTGAAAGCATCTGCCTGGAGCTCGGGCTTGAAGATACTATCATCCCTTCACGGACCATTGGTCGCTATCTGGCCGACATGGCCTCAGGTGTTGACTCGCTGGAGCTCTCCACGGTCATTAAGGACGATGTGCGTCTGTATGCTGTTTCAATCGATGAGGATCACGCTGGAAAAAATCTTGACGAACTCGAACTGCCGGAAAAAACCCGGGCGATTTTCTATTATCGGGATGACAAGTTTCATTTGACCGAAAAGAACTCAAAACTTGAACAGGAAGATACATTTGTTTTTATTTGCCACATGGAATCTCTTGATGCTCTAAAAAAAATGTTCAATAAGGCTGCAAAGCAAAGAAGATCAGAAGAGTCATAGCGGCGACCCTATGTAATCCGACCTTTTAAGCCTTCTCTAATCTCTCTTCGCTTGAATTGACCGCTAAAGTGGCGGCAGATCAACTCCAGGAAAATCTGTATAGAATCAGTAGGTTTCACGGGCGCTCGCATCCGGAACTCGGCCGAAAGATGACAACGGTTCTTGGCGTCGAGCTCGGAAGCTGCCTCCTCGAAGAGTTTGTCGACGGGCAACTCCGGGTAGGGGTCCCAGCGGGGGTTCTGGTAATAAACCGTTTGGAAGACACTGATCCTCTGCTAATACCACATCGTGGGTGTTTCTTGCATTGCGCTAGGGAAATAATGGCTTACGTTAGTCTCTCGCGCGCTATTAAATTCCAACGTTTCTCCTGGAATCTGGAATCGAGTTTTTTAACACGTGTATATTGTCACCACACTACAGACTTGCCATTTTCCCGATAAAGTATATACTATGAATATATATTTTATGGGAGGTGTTTATGAAAACCGCAAAATTGTTTAAAAATGGCAAAAGCCAAGCAGTCAGACTGCCAAAAGAGTTTCGTTTGGACGGCAAAGAAGTTTACATTAAGCAGACCGGCAACGTGGTTCAGTTGATCCCCATGTCCGGCTCATGGGACTCTTTGTTTTCTAGCCTGGATAAGTTTTCTCCTGACTTTATGACTGATCGTCAACAACCCCAGCTGGAAAATCGGGAGGATTTTTGATGATCCTGCTCGACACAAACATCTGTATCTACATCATCAAACGCAAACCAGAGGCGGTCTTGAGCCATTTCCAGCAATATCATCCGGGCGATATTGGAA
>NZ_JCBCBS010000022.1:0-1164 GCF_059864205.1 Pelovirga sp. | reverse complement strand
GAACAACGTTTTATTGCTCGTGTCGTTAATGAGGAAAACGGCAATCGTACTGCGGCAGCACAGCGTCTGGGGATTTCCCGTAAATCCCTATGGGAAAAACTCAGCCTTTGATGGCGTCGCCATCCTATGACTTTTTGCAAGTGCATCAGCCTTTAGCATATCCACAACCGCTACCCACCGGTAACAGTGTATACAATTATCCAGAACATTCCGTATTTATTATCAATTTCCTCCCCAACAAGACTTTCCGCTACCTTCAGGTAACAGGATCTGTACCGTTGTTTTAATAAAAACACCCTGTGTTCAGCCTTTTTATTACGGCATAAACCTTGCTTTCTTCACGCTGGGCCAACACTAAATGGGCTCAGCAACATTGTTGCTTTTTTATCAGGACGACACCACACAAAGGAGGACGCGAATGAGATTGACACGAAGAGGCTTCATCAAAGCTTCCGCTGCTACCGGCGGAGCCATGCTTGCGGCCGGTTGCGCAACAGCCAAACCTGCCACCAGCGCCATGGGAAAAGCGGAAAAAGCCAAGGGCGAGTCGGCCGGCAAGTGGATTGCCAACACCTGTCAGGGCTGTACCACCTGGTGCCCGATCGAGATTTTTGTTCAGGACGGGCGCGCAGTCAAGGTTCGCGGCAACCAGCTTAGTAAGGCCAACAGTGGCTACTGCTGTGTTCGCGGCCACCTGATCCTGCAGCAGATCTATGATCCCGATCGTATCAAGACCCCGATGAAGCGCACCAACCCGCAAAAAGGGCGCGGCATTGATCCCAAGTTCGTTCCCATTTCATGGGACGAAGCGATGGACACCCTGGCCGACAAGATCATGGAACTGCGCAAGAACAACGAAACCCACAAGTTCCTGCTGATGCGTGGCCGCTACTCCGACCACAACGCCATTTTCTATGGTGACCTGCCCAAGATGATCGGCTCTCCTAACAACATCTCCCACAGCTCCATCTGCGCTGAAGTTGAAAAGATGGGGCGAATGTTGGAAGGCTACTGGGGCTACAGTGATTACGATCTCGACAACATGAAGTATCTGATTGTCTGGGCCTGTGACCCCATGTCTTCCAACCGTCAGATCCCCAACGCCATCCGCAAGATGAACAAGGTCATGGAAAACGGCAAGGTTGCTGTTATTGATCCGCGCAT
>NZ_JCBCBS010000176.1:0-2225 GCF_059864205.1 Pelovirga sp. | reverse complement strand
GAGTCAATTTCTTTCCTGTTTGCAGCATATCAACGGCAAGGCCCATGACTGTATCAATGATAGCGAGCACTGCATCTTCGGCGATCATACCGGCAGCTCTTACTTTGTCCAAGGCGAGGCTGAGCAGTCGCTGCATGGCTTCAACCAGGCTCAGGTCGCGCCGCTCTTCACTGCAGGCGAAAAAGAGCGTGCCCAGTGTGCGGGGATCGTCATGACATCGCTGCTCAAAGGCCAAGAAGACATAGCGGCTCATGACAATAGTGATATGGCCGATGATGCCGTCAAAGTCCCGCAGTTGAGTCTCCCGCTCGAGTTTGAGATAGTGCTTCATCATCTTGAAGAACACCTCGATATCCCACCGTTTGCCATAAATGCGGACGATTTCCTCGTCGGCAAGGTCGACTGCGACCTTGGTGGAGAGGATGGCCAGCCATTGGCGTTTGTGGCGGTGACGGACAAAAACGATCTTTATTTTCTGCTCCTTCTTCGTCTCGACGACCACACTGGCGAAGATCCTGGCCTTGCCGCGCCGTTTCTTCAGTTTGGCGAACAGGCGACCCAGGGTCAACCATTGCCCCTTGTGTCGGTAAAAGATCTTCGGCAAGTCCTTGCCCATGCAGATCACCGGCAGGTGTTTGCCCAAGGAGGCCAGGAGAGCGGGAAAAGCAAACCAGCTGTCCATCAGGAGGTAGTCGGCCCGAATGCCCCTCGCCAGAACTCGTTTCACCATGGTTTCCAGATGCCCGGTGGATTTGGCCATGGCTTCCATTCGGCGTTTGTAGCCGCAGCTCCGCTTGTCCACCTCTTTTTTTATCCCCTGCAACCGTTTACTGGCCTTGGCCGAAGAGCACAGGATGAAGTCGAGCGGCAGGAAACTCACCCCATCCGACCAGCCAAGGGTCAAGAGCTTAAACCCCTTCAGGCTCCGTCCTGCGTTATGGTCGTGCACCCAGGCGAGCAGTTCAACCACCTTGGAACGGGAGCGGTCATAGGTGCTGTCATCGATAATCAGCACCTTCTCACGCTGCTCGCTGGTCAGCACGTTCATGAATCGAACCACCACCGTCACCAGGCTCAGCAGAAACGCCCGCCAATTATACCGGGGATTCTTCAGGAACTCGTAGGCACTGTCCTTCTGGAATCCCAGCTCCCGGTTCTGGACAATACCCCGGGAAAAGTTGTTCCCACCAAAGGGCAGGGCAAAAATAGCGGAGAACACAGCCAGGGGTTTTGCTCCTCGCAGCTTGCGGATGCCGCTGTTGCCCAGCAGGGTACCGACCTTGAAATCTTCAAGGAAGGAAGAAATCCGGTCATGCAGTCGTTTTGCCTCTTGTTGCTCCTGGTGGTATTGGGTATAGTCCATTCGAGCCTTTTCTTTTTGATATTATTGATGATTTTCGCAAATCCAATATATCAGAAAGCAAAAGGCTTTTCACGTTAAAACGACCTTATTTCAGCATCTTGACCGATTTTTTGGTCAGGGAAATATCAACTCAGAAACTTGAGTAAGGGAGCTATTTACTTAATGTCACAGTTTACCTGGCACAGCAATCAAGCAGGTCTTCACATCCTGAATGTGTCACTGGAACTGTTTATGCCCA
Organism: Pelovirga sp.; assembly: GCF_059864205.1. Taxonomy (NCBI): domain Bacteria; kingdom Pseudomonadati; phylum Thermodesulfobacteriota; class Desulfuromonadia; order Geobacterales; family Geobacteraceae; genus Pelovirga; species Pelovirga sp. Next base: position 624 of record NZ_JCBCBS010000176.1, on the reverse strand, counting down.
CCCTAATATCTCAATCGATCTCCCTGGAATTGGCGGTAGCTAGCCAGTGAATGAGCAGCATGACGAAAGTAGTTTTTCGATTTGATCAGAATTTGACCCTAAACGTTACTGACAGAAAAACAATAAACAAAAAACAGGTATTTAATAGGTAGGCAAAGTATGCATACAAACCGAAAAGTCTTGGGGTGCAATCGATTTCAAGGGAAGGTTGGCCAGAGCCAAGTGGCCAAACAAAAAAAGAGCAGGCAAGAAAAGCGCTGAAATGTAACCGATCAGGGGGTGCGAATTTTTCACTGGCGTCGTAAGCCAGTATTTGCTACGGTGCTGTTATGGAAAACACAGCACCTCTGTACAAAATTCGGGGTCGCCACCTCTACCAGCATGATCTAGCTGAAATCCGTCAGGTCGTTACCGATCATTGGGATACGGGGCGCACGGCGATCTCAAAAATTCTCTGCCAGCGATGGCAATGGCGGCAACCCAATGGCCAGTTGAAGGACATGGCCTGCCGGAGCCTCCTGCTCACACTGGAGAAAAAAGGCGAGCTCACTTTGCCGCCACGTATTCAGGAAACCTACCGTTTCTCACGTCGGGCAGATCGCCGAACTTATACAATTGACACCA
>NZ_JCBCBS010000172.1:0-1523 GCF_059864205.1 Pelovirga sp. | reverse complement strand
GCATTGAACACGTTGATGCAGTAGTCATCCCGGTTCACTCCCAGCCAGAGATTAGCATGGGATCCGTCGCTGCCGGTATACTTAATGAGTCCATCGTAGACCGGGGCAAATTCGTTATGGGGGACAAATATGACTTCCTCGGTGATGAAGTCGACATAACCATAATCGTTGCTGTAGTAACGGCCACTGATGGTACTTGCAGTGCCATCGTAATTATCATTATTCAAGTTCACATAAGTCTCAAAAGAATCGATCTTGTAGTTTCTGAGCCAGTAAGTTTTTCCGGAGGGCTCTTCCAGGGTCATGTTGATGGTTGTGTGACTGACCACGTCCCATTCATTGATTTTGCTAACGAGTTTGCCGTACAGAGCGTACCTGTCGACACTGTCGTCCAGGTAGAGGGGATTCGCCGTAAAGGACAGCGTTAGCAGCTCCCCGTCATAATCTATGGAGAGGGTCATTTTGCCGTTTAAGATTATGATGTCGAGCCCCTCCCCAACATTGCAGTCAAAAAAGGTGATGTCACCTTTGACGCTGGTCTCTGTTTCTTTCAGTGTGTCGGTTGTGTATCCGTCCGGATAGTTGCTGCACAATTCCCCGGGTTCAAGCAGCCCGAGCGGTGCTACCCGGTTGCCCGGTTGTGTCATGAAAAGGATCTGCTTGATCAGGGTCACCAGGTGATAGGGATCATCGATCCGGGTTGCCGAGGGGGCGGACGTTTCCAGGGACAAAGGCATAATGTCGGCGTAGTCAAAGCCGCCGTAGGCGCCGAGGATCAGACCTTCGGCATTGTCCGCATCGAGGTACGCCATGGTGCGATCGCCGGTGTAGGCCGAGGAGGCGATATCCTTGCTTCCGCCACCCCCACCGCCACCACCGCAGGAAATTAGAAGCACAGGTAAAAAAAGGAAGAAAACCAACAGCACAACCAGATGAAATGACGGCGTTTTTGTGCTTCTCATGACAGCCTCCTTTTATGATGTTAATTCTGGGATCCATGTGAAAGTGTAGTACGGAAACTGCCTTTATCAAGAATCTTTTTTTAATCATAAATTATTGTTTTATAATGATTTTCTTGGTCAAGGAAGGGCGTGGAAGTAGCTGGAGTGCGGCATAAACAGTGCGCTTCGCAATGCCTCTGCTACGGGGTATTCCGCATTGTGACTTGATGCACTAAAGCGACCGGCATCAGGCCTGATTTAAGAGGGCGGATTGGTATATAATTCGTTGAAGATTGACAGCCTCATCTTTTTATCCAACAGCAGGGTCCTGCCGTTGTCTTCGCCGATTTCTGCCAGGGCCTGCTCCAGCCCTTTCAGAATGGTTTCGGTCATCCACTGGTTGCTACGCAAACAGTGGATGACCCATGGTCAACTTCTTTCCTGGGCATAAAAAAGCCCCGATCGCAGGGATCGGGGCGGTGGCAGTCAATGCCCAGGGTGGACAACGGCAAGAAATGCCCGGTTCAACTGTTTTATGTTGAAGCACAGTCTTACTGGCTATAATTGCCCCAGTTCTCAATG
>NZ_JCBCBS010000145.1:0-3478 GCF_059864205.1 Pelovirga sp. | reverse complement strand
GGCGGTATCCAAACATCCGGGCGCATGCAATGCGCCCCTACACATCAAATTCACCACACAACATCACGGACAAAACGTACCGGCAATTTTCCGGTTTTCACCGTGGCGCTGACGGTACCGTAACCGAAATCGACACTCCAGGCACCTTGTGGTGATCCGGCGTAGGGGGATGATGTCCAGTAAAAGAGGCCCGGAGTATCAGGAAAAACACGGCTGTTGATCGCCGGCTGGGCGCAGGATTCCTCGACAATAAATTCCAGTTCGTTCTTGTTCGGCAACCGCCAGTCGGCAAATCCGGCGTATTCGTATCCTGCGGATGCGGTCAGGGCTTCCGCCCAGCTCAATAGTCTCGGGTCGCCGCTGCACCCCCGACCATCCCACTCTTGTCCGAGACTGCAGCGTGCCCACATCAGCCCTGTAGTTTTATGGGTCGCTGTTCCCTTATCAGCGGTGACAAACACCTGGTCCACCGATGTCGGTGTCAGCAACTGATTACAGACCTGTTCTGCTCCTAACGGCAGCCCGGCAGTCAAGAGCAAACAACAAATGAACCCTGTGAGCCGTTTTTTCATCGCGTCCATCCCGTCACCGCTTTCGCACCTTGAACACCCGAGCCACCGGAAAATTGTTATAGATCTCTTCAAAATAATTCGGATCATAATTCCCCAAAACATACTGCTGATTGAAATTGGTCTCAAACAGACGATTTTCAACCACCTGCACCTGATACAGTTGACTGTCGCGATAAATCATCTGCAAATAATGCGTTCCGTCGCTTCGAAAGTCGTGGCGCGCCGTCACCGAACCATTATTGACCGTCAGCACGGCGTTCAGGGGCACATTGACGATGCCGTCGGTCAACACGCCCCGATTCAGGTCAATGGTGCCTTCATCACACTTATACAGGTTGCCGATGCGGGAAATACAGTTCCACCGCTCATAGAACACCCAGTTACTTTTAAGAGCGGTAAAATCCCAGGCTCCCGCCTCGGTGATCGAGCCGAATTTGCGGATCATATCTTCACTGTAAAGAAGATAGACATGATCACCACCATAGCTGCCGGGATATGAGAAAACGCGTCGTTCCAATTCGCCACCGGTGACATGGTCCCGGGCTATCCATTCCTCGAGAGACCCAAAACCGTGATCCTCCAGATAGGACACAAAAGCGAACAATTCCTCCTGGCGGGAAGAAAACAACGCCTTACCAATCATTGTCGTACGCAGGCTGCCGTGCAGTGCGCCATCATGGTAGGTAGCAAAATCACCCACATCCATCAGCAGGTAGCCGTTATCCCACCAGGTGAGCATGGCTGCATGTTGCGGCACCATTTTCTTGACATCCACAATTGCCCGAACATACCCCGCCGGAGCAATCGGCTTTGGTTGGCGATCGTACCAGGAAAAAGATGTTGTGGTAAAAAAAACCACCAGCATCACCGCCACCGCGACAGGCACATGGAACGTCTGCGGCGCACGCACCCATGTCAACCCCTTGCGTAGCGATAGTTCAATCACAACCCCGACCCCGATCCCAACCAAAGGAGCCAGGTACATGGCAAAACGCACCGGCCCGAACAAAGACCACACCCCCAGCAGCAGCATCGGGACAACCAGCAACATCCGCCGCGGGGAACGCAGCAGCAGATACAGCAGACCGAACAATCCCGCAATAACCAGGGGCAGCAGCCCATGAACTCTTTTCAGTACGACCAAGGGCTCAAAAACCTGCGCCTCGGCGATCAGCTCCATCACCCCTGGCCAGACAATAGCACCGGAGGTGGAGTGGGAAAAATACGCGCGCAGAAACACCAGCACCGACTCGATACTGTAGGTTGCATAAATCGGTCCTGAGCAGATCAAAAACACCGATAAAAGCAGCAGGGTCTGCTTCCAGGGGACTCGGCCGAACAGCAGATAAAGTGCCATGACCAGCAGGTACACCAGCATGATGCCGGGTTGCTCGTACCACCAGTTGTACAGATACATCATGCCACCGGCACCTGCTGCCGACAGCAGATTGCGCCGGGGTGCAGCATTCCTGTCTATCGGCAGAATGAAGCAGGCAACAGCAAGGGGGAAAAACAGGTTAAGCATGTCGGTATCGACAAACCCCATCCAGCTGCGTTCATAGTAAGCCCGACTGAAGAGTCCCACCAGGCCACCGATGACGGCAGAGGCACCGTAACCCAATCGTTGAAAAAAGAAGAACAAGGGAAAAACAAACAACCCGCCGAGCAGCGGCACCAACACCAGACCGGAAAGATAATAATCTCCATCGGTAAACCTTGCCCCAAAGCTGATCAGATGGGCCAGAAGGTTCGGGTCAAAATATTCTATCCCGTCAGGATAACCCTTGACAGTATTGACCATTCCCTTGCCGAGATATCCGGCATCGAGGTCCCTGGCCATTTTCAACCAGTGGTAGGCATCCATCGAAGACATCAGCGGCATGTCGTCAACAAAATGAACCTGGGGTTGCGCTTGCCAAAGACGGTAGCTCTCTAATTTTTTCCAGATCGAGAGACCATATACCGCCAGAACACAAACCATCACGAACAGCATGGTTTTTTGAACAACAATCTGGCGCATCAGGGGTTATCCATGCCAAAGGTCACCGACTCGCCACTGACCAGGCGTAGCGGTTTGGCCTGCTTTTTTTCGCCAGGCGCCACCTCTCCATAGAAAAAATACACCTGCCAGGCCATCAGGGGGTTATCTGCATAAGGGGAGGAGGTCCAGAAATATTCCGAGAAGGCATCGGGAAACTGTCTCACGTCGAGGGCCGGATTGAAGCGCCCGTTATCAACAATCGACAACAGCTCCTTGCGCGTCGGCAGGCGCCATTCCTTGACCCCGCATAGTTGCTCGCTATTGACAGCGTCAATATAACTGAAGGTGTCACAGCTGCTACCGCTGCAGCGCCCACCGTTCTCAACCCCGGCGTCACCGCCATTGACGGTATCGTTCGGCTGGTACCAGCTGTAGGTGTGTTGGGCGGCGCGTAGCCCCGATTCTTCCTTTAATTCCCACGTCAGCCCGGTGACATTGTCACGATTGCAGGCCCAGTTATCGAAACCTTTGCCGGTCATCGGATTGGGCGGGCAGCGCCCCTCTCCAGCGGCCTCGCCACTGCGACAGATTCTGGTAAAATCGAAGCCGGCAGCCCCGCTGCCACTTTTTTTCAATGTGCGATTCAACGCCGCCTGATCGCGACCGAACATGGCATCCTGCCGCGGATGGCTGGCGGCCAGCGCATCGCAGCCGGCCATCTTGTCGCCCCGCACTCCACTGATCTCACGATTGCCGGTGGCGTCGGCACACCAGTCAATTCCGCTATCGTTCAGGCCACCAAAGGGAACAGCGGTGACCGGTTCGGAGTAGGTCAGGCGACCATTGGCATAACGGGCCAGCAACTGAAACCAGTAGGCCTGGTTAATGCGCAACCCGTCGATGACCAGCGCTGGAGCGATACCGG
>NZ_JCBCBS010000105.1:0-7916 GCF_059864205.1 Pelovirga sp. | reverse complement strand
AGAAATCGAACTGCGACTGGCCCGTCGCAGTCGCTATCCGCAACTGATTTTGACCGGCTCCCACCGGATGTTCGGCAGTGATCAGCGTCGTTTTGATGATTCTTTTTCATCCCTGAGCTCGCGCGACAGCAGGATTGTTCTGCTGGTTGATGTTCCCTTGTTTGCCGGATTTCGCAGTCTGGCACAAACAGCTCGGTTGCACCATGAGTTGCGCTCACTGGAACTGCGCAAAAAGAAAACGGTCACCGAGATTCAGGCAAAAATCAGGCAACGACAACGGCTTTATCAAAATCTCACAGAGCAGGAGTCGGTACGGCTGGAGCGGCAGACCCTGATCGACCGGCAACGGCAGGATCTGGAGCGGATGACAGAGCAGCAGTTACTTGATCAGGTTGTTGCCTGGCGCCAACAGATTGAGTGGGCTCAACAGAAGATGGAGCTGGATATACGCCGCATCGACCTGGCGGTGCAGTCGTTGTTACTGCACAATCTGATGGAGGGGAGTTGATGAATCCAGCCCTGATCGCCTTTGAGCTGGTGGCACGGATGAATCGGATCGATGTGGATATCCGCGCTATTGCGCGGGAATTCAGCGTCAGCGCAGAGATGAGGGTCGAAGATCTGCTGCGCATCGCTAAAGCCAATGATTTTAAGGCAAAACGAAAAAAGTTGACGGCAAAGCAGGTTGGTTCCGGTTATCCGTTACCGGCGCTGGTGATTGACAGCGCCGGCGTTTGCAGTGTGCTGCTTAAACTGGACCCTAAGCAGGAAAAGGCCCTGCTGTTTGATCCGGTGCAAAAGAAGAGCTTTGAACTGAGCTATGCGCAACTGGACGAGCGCGCTGACGACTATCTGATATTGTGCCACAAGAAGATATCCTCTCAGGTGGTGTTCGGTTTTAACTGGTTTCTGCAGGAAATTCTTCGTTTCAAGCGGATTATCGCTGAGGTTCTGCTGGGTTCTTTTGTCGTTCAGTTGTTCGGTTTGGTGACACCCCTCTTTACCCAGGTGATTCTCGACAAGGTCATCGTCCATCGCAGTCTGACCACGCTGGATGTGCTGGCCATCGCGTTTCTGGCGGTGGCGGTTTTTGAGCTGCTGCTGAACATCTCGCGTAATTACATTTTTATTCATACCGCCCATAAACTGGATGCCAAGCTCGGCACCAAGCTGTTCAAGCATCTGCTGGCGCTGCCCTTTCGTTATTTCGAAGCGCGCCAGGTCGGTACCATTGCTGCGCGGGTCAGGGAGCTTGATAACATTCGCGAATTTATCACCAACAAAGCGGTAACCGTGGTTATCGACCTGTTCTTCTCTCTGGTGTTTGTGGCGGTGATGTTGTTGTACAGTGTCAAGCTGACGCTGGTCGCTCTTGCTTTCGTCAGTCTCATCGCCCTGATTTATCTGGTGATTACCCCGGAATTGCGGCGTCGTCTCGAAACCAAATTCCAGATGGGCGCCCGGTCCAACTCCTATCTGGTCGAGTCGGTCACCGGCATTCAAACGGTCAAATCCCTTGCCGTTGAGGGGACGATGCAGAACCGCTGGGAGGATCATCTTGGTGGATACGTCAAGTCCAGTTTCAACCTGGCCAACATCGCTAACATCGCCGGCGCCATTTCCGGCACCCTGCGCCAGCTGATGACGATTTCCATCCTCTATCTCGGGGTCAAGGCGGTGTTGCAGGGGGATCTGAGCATCGGCCAGTTGATTGCCTTCCAGATGTTTGCCGCACAGTTCTCCGGCCCGGTGTTGCGACTGGTGAACCTCTGGCACGAGTTCCAGCAGGCGCTGCTGTCGGTCGACCGACTGGGGGATATTCTTAACCATCCCCGCGAGCTGAGTAGTGACAAAGCGATCACCCTGTCACGGCTTAAAGGTTCGCTGAAGCTGGATAATCTGTCCTTCAAATATCACCCCGATGGTCCCAGGGTGCTGGATGGTATTTCGGTGGAGATCAAAGAGGGGATGAGTGTCGGTATTGTCGGGCGCAGCGGCAGCGGTAAAAGTACCCTGGCCAGGTTGCTGCAGCGGCTTTACATCCCCAACGAGGGAGCGATTTATATCGATGATATCGACAGCCGCCACATGAACCCGTTCTGGTTGCGCTATAACATCGGCGTCGTCCTGCAGGAAAGCTATCTGTTCAGCGGCACCATTCGTGACAACATCGCCCTGCCGAAACCTGATGCGCCGATGGAGTTGATCCTTCAGGTGGCGCAGATCGCCGGCGCTCATGAGTTTATCGCGCAATTACCCGAAGGCTACGATACCCCGGTGAGCGAGCGTGGGGCGTCCCTTTCCGGGGGGCAGCGGCAGCGTATCGCCATTGCAAGGGCCCTGATCAATAACCCGCGCCTGCTGATTTTTGATGAAGCGACCTCGGCCCTGGATTATGAGTCGGAACATATCATTCAGCAGAACATGAAGAAGATCAAGCAGGGCAGAACAACCCTCATTGTTGCGCACCGGTTGGCGACCATCAAGGAGTGCGATCTGATTCTGGTGCTGGATAAGGGCAAGCTGGTGGAGTCCGGCCGTCATGAGCAACTGCTGCAACAGCAGGGTGTTTATGCCGGCCTTCATGCCCAGCAGGGGTTCTGATGCGACAACAAGACAAGGATCAGCATGAGTTCAAGCCGTTACTGGTGGAGATAGAAGAACGTCCTCTGAATCCCCTTGGGCGGATTATTTTCTGGATTATCATCTGCGCCATGGGGTTTACCGCTATATGGCTTTTTATCGGCAAGGTGGATGTGGTGGTTACAGCACGGGGAAAGGTGATTCCCAGCGGTGAAGTGAAAACGGTTCAGCCCTTAAGCGGCGGGGTGGCGCGCAGCATCCTGGTAGAGCCGGGGGATTATGTCAGGCAAGGACAGGTCTTGATGGAAATCGATCCGTCCGGTATCGATCCGGAACTGGTTTCCCTGTCTACCGACCTGCGCCAGGTTGAGATGGAACGACAGCGCATCAGCGCCTTGCTGAAAAATGATGAATTCATCACGGATGACCCGCAAGACTCAGCGGAGCTGTTTGCCATGCAACAGGAAATTTACCAGGCAGAAAAGGAACGTCTCCAGCAGCAGCTTGGGGCTAAAGAGGCCGTGCTGCGGCAGTTGTCGGAACAATCAGCGTTGATCGATGATGCCGCTGATTATGCGGAGATCATGGTGGCCCAGCTAAGGGAACGAACAGAACGACTGAAACAGGTCAGGGATATCATCAGTCGTGATGAATACGAGCAGACCCAGGCTGAACTGTCGCGATTTGAAAACGAACTCCTCGGCACCCGACGGCGCAAGGAGGAGGTTCTTGCGCGCAAGCAGCAGACGCACCAGGAAATCGCTGTGATCAGGGAGGATTTTCGCAACCGGCTGTTGCTGGAATTAGCGGAAAAAACCCAACGCCGGCTTTATCTGCAGGCGCAGATTGAGCAAAAGAGTTTTTTGAGCGGTCGGCAACAGATCACCGCACCGGTGGATGGCTATGTGTCACGGTTATTGTTTCATACCGTCGGCGGCGTGGTCAGTCCGGCGGAAGTTCTCGCCTACATTGTCCCCGAGCAGTCCCCTCTGCGGATTCGTGCCCTGCTGCAAAACAAGGATGCCGGTTTTGTGGTCGCAGGGATGGATGTTTCGATCAAGGTGGATACCTTTAATTTTCAGAAATACGGTACGATCGACGGTAAGGTGCTGCAGGTAGCGCACGACAGTATCGAAGATGAACTGCTCGGGCTGGTTTACGAACTATACGTCAATCCGGAACAAACAAACCTGGCTGTTGACGGGGTTGACACTCCGATTGTCAGCGGCATGGGTGTCACCGCGGAAATCAAGGTGGGAAAACGGCGGATTATCGAGTTTTTTCTCTATCCGCTGATCCGTTATCTGGATGAGGGGATCAGTGTGCGATGACTTCAGGGAAGCAGGGTCGCCCGGCGGATGAAAAGATCAGGTTTTTGCCCGCCGGCAGACTTGTTTCACCGCCTGCACATTGATATACAGCACCACCGCCAGGACGATAATCGCGGCCACTCCGGTCGGTCCTCCGTAAAAACTGTGCCGCACTGTATTCATGATGAATACGCCGAGAAAACAACCGGCCAACAGGGTGTCAGCCTTGACCGACCATTCGCTGCGGCTGTTCCAGGCCCAGCTTAATACGTAGATGTTGAGCAGGCCGTAGCCGCCGGTGACGTAGGCAAAGCCCTTAAGCCAGGTGGTAGCGCTGTCGCTGAAATAAACATTGACGGTGTAAAAAACAAAGACAAAAGAGCTTAAAACGCTGAACAGCATCATGCCGTAGAGCTGAAATTTTTCGGTTGAGTTCATGGCGTATCCTTAACGAATGAGAGACCGCCGCAGATTAGCAAAAAATTGTTCTGATTGGTATTAATCTTCCGCTGTGTTTAACGACAATGCACGTCATACCCGCGAAGGCGGGTATCCAGGGGGGTGCTCAGCTTCCTGGACTCCCGCTTGCGCGAGAGAGATGACTTTTTAGAGTAGAGCGGAAGGTTGGTGCTTCTAAGTAACAAATTCGTATCTGTTCAGCACCGGATCTCCGGATCCTATGTCAAGGGACGCTTTTCGTCATCCATGACCGCTTGTTGTCGCCATTCATGGCGACAAACACCCCTGCCACAGGACCCCCGACCCTGCACAAGGATAGTGGTGAATAATTACACAAATTCTAAGCCACTGTTTTCCCGTAATAATTTTTGGTCGCTAAAAAGATGATTCTGCAAATGACAACCTGCTGAGCTCAAAGGTACTTGCTGACGTTGGGTCACCGCAGGGGGCTTGTTGCACAATGAGGCATGCTTACCAAGGTCGAAGCAGTGGGACGATAGCGCCAACGCTGCAGTTGATGAGTTTGTGCGACGCCATCAATCTTTGCTGCTGGTTATTTTGGGGTCGGGAGAGGTTGTTGTGCAGACAGAAAAAGTTCGTCGCGACGATGTTGTAAGGTCGGAAGCTGGCGTCTGACGTCATCCAGCTGTTGTTTGCTGAGGTCAGCGATTATCAGTTCGCCATCGGTAGAATCATTTGTTGCCCGGGCAATGACGGTGCCCCATGGATCAACGATCATGCTGTGACCATAGGTTTCCCGTCCGCCGGGATGGATTCCTATCTGGGCGGGGGCGAGAACAAAAGCCTGGTTTTCAATGGCGCGGGCACGCAGCAGGATCTCCCAGTGGGCGTTGCCGGTCGGAACGGCAAAGGCTGAAGGTACTGTCAGGATGTCCGCCCTATAGCTGGCGTAATAACGGAACAGCTCCGGAAAGCGCAGGTCGTAGCAGATACTTAGACCAATGCGCCACTCATCTACGTCAATGATTTCCGGAGAGCTGCCGGCGGTTACCTGTTCAGACTCACGGTAACTGCGATCCGGCAGGTCGCTGTCGAACAGGTGGATTTTGTCGTAGGTGGCGACCAGATTGCCGGCGTGAGAAAAGACCGGACAACAGTTGCGCAACAGCTGTTCCTCGTTTGCCAGCAACAGGGTGCCGCCGATGATGGTCATCTGATGCCGACGGGCTTGATCGACAAGAAAGGGGAGGGCCTTCTGTTGGGCCTCCTGCGTGGCAAATTGCCATTTACGCTCCTGTTCAGGATGCATGAAGGCGAACATTTCCGGCAGAACTGCCAGGTTCACATTTTGCCCGGCGGCCTCTTCCAGCAGGTGGGCAACAGTATCAAGGTTGCTGTCAACCTCATCCTGAGAATTCAGTTGCAGGCAGGCAACGCGCATGGGGCCATCTCCGTGAGAAGAGTTACCTTAAGTTGATTAGCACGTTGTCCTCGTTGCGACAAGTCCGAAGTCACCGCCATGGCTATTTCGCGGAGATCTTGTTTTCTGTGTCGTATTTATGTCGGCGCCAGGCAAATGGCAGGTCGATAATGGTGCCCGGAGTTTCAATCTCGTAGAGCAGCCGCAGGCTCTCGGTAACAACGGCGCGTTGCTGGGCCTTGTTGTGCGGTTCGCCGACGGGATGGCCGAAGGGCCATTTCAGAAACACCGTGCGCGGTGGCTTTACCTTCTCGGCGTACTCCCGCACGATGGAAATACCGATGGTGGCGATGCCGGCTTCTTCAATAACGCGCTGGATCAGTCCGACGGACTGATTGCAGATCCCTCAGCCAGGGGTTAAAAGGACGATATCGACCTCGTCCTGGAGCAGTTTTTGGGCGATATCAGCGGCTGTCTGGTGAATCAGGGTATCAATGTGCGGCCCGTCGATGTGCCCCATGAAAGAATAGTGGGTAGTGGCCAAACTGCCGAGTTTCTTTTCCGCAACCATTTCCTGCAACCGATCCAGGGGCAGGATGATGTTGGGATCTTTGTCGGCGTCGCTGTGGTCGTAATAGTCATGGGTGATGGTAAAGTCGCCAAACAATCGGTTGCTATCAACGGCGCGATAACTCGGGTCGCCATTGGGATCGTTCATATCAAAGGGCTGCTGCTCCGGGTGGTGAATGCCCGACGTCGTTACCAACGCTAATTTGGCTTGGTGCAGGGGAACTGCGGGGCGAACCCAGGGGATGTCCCCTGAGCTCGCGCGCGGAGTGTAGCTGTCAGTAAATTTTTTGGCCAGGGCCGGAAAGCGGGTTGCCAGGCGGGCCAGTAGCTGGTTTTTTAAGCGGGAAAACTGCATTTATGCTTACCTGTTCTGTAGACCGGTAGCGGCCAGACTGCGATGTTGAAGGGTTCCGTCAAGAGTACCATCAGCGCTGATGATGGGCAGTGTTGGATTGTTTGCCCATTCAATCCAGGAGCCATCATAGTTCTTTATCCGCTCATAGCCAAGACCCATTAGTACCAGCGTTGCATAAGCAGAGCGGATACCGGTCTGGCAATGGGCGACGATCTCCCGGTCGGGGGTGAGACCACGCTCATTGAGCAGGTTGATGATCTCGTCACGACTTCTGAGAACTTTCACTCCGTCAACATCTTTCTGCAATTCCGTCCAGTCCAGGTGAACAGCGCCCGGAATATGCCCACCCCGGTTTGCTCGTACCTCGGTGCCGACAAACTCAGCCGTTCTACGGGTATCCCAGATAACGGTATAGGGGTGATCAATGCGGGTTCTGATGTAATCCGCTTCAGCCCTGATATCAGGATAGCTGGTCAGTTCAACCACCCTGTATTCTACCGGTTCAGGTTTCGCGCTGGAAAGAAGACTGGTTGGATGGCCTTCTTTTGACCATTTCTCATAGCCGCCATCAAGAACGAAGGCATTGGTATGGCCATGGTAATGAAGAGTCCAGACCAGACGTGCCGCATAGGGGTTGTTGTCTTCAGCGTAGACGACAATCGGCGTTTTCTGAGTGGCACCCAGGTTGCCGAGCAGGATAGCGATGTCAGCGAAGTCCGGCACCAGGCTTTTAACCTCATTGCGGGTCGAGAGAAACTGGTCTCGACCGACATGCTGTGCTCCGTCAATATGACCAAGCCAGTAGAGGGGTGCTCGCCGAACATCCAGAACAAGGGCCTGATCGCGGTTGTCAATCAGCCATTTGGTATCGACAAAGTAATCTTCAAGGGATGCGTGGCTGGTGCCGACGCCGATTGTCAGTAATGCAAGCAAAACAGTAAGAAACCTTTTCATAAAAAATCCTCCTAGTTGGGTGTTGTTTGTTTGTTATATTTTCTAAAAACAACAGTGTCAAGATAAATATTATAAAAAAAATACATACATAAATTACTGTAAAATTGACAGGGAGGTATTAGCACTTATTTTTTAGTATATTGGATAGTTATTGAGGTAATTTTGATGGCGTCGCAAAAAGTCCGCCCTACGGCGTTACGGCGTTTTTTCAGGATCTTGACATACTCTATGTATGCCTGCGCCCCTGAAAAACCACCAGGCCTTGTAGGACGAAATTTTTGCTTAGCCATCCTATGACTTTTTG
>NZ_JCBCBS010000035.1:0-4529 GCF_059864205.1 Pelovirga sp. | reverse complement strand
TCACGGCTCACTGCTCACTGCTCACTGCTCACTGCTCACTGCTCACTGCTCACTGCTCACTGCTCACTGCTCACTGCTCACCGCTCACCGTTTTTATCACAACGACCAATAAAGTAGTCCGGCTTGTTCTATCTCTGTTCTCTGGTATAAATTTTTGACATCGACCAGGGTGCCCTGGCCGTTGCCGTTGGAGCAAAGTTGGGCGAAGGATTGCGGGGTGAGGCCGGCGTAGGCACGATGACTGACGGCGCAGATGATTGCATCGACCGGCCCTGCTTTATCCAGAGCAGTGAGGGTCAAGCCGTATTCGTGCCGAGCCTCAGCAGGGTCGGCCAGGGGGTCGTGAACCAGCACCTCGACACCGTATTCACGCAACTCCCTGACAATATCGATGACCCTGGTGTTGCGGATATCGGGTACATCTTCCTTGAAGGTCAGTCCCAATATCAGCACGCGAGCTTCACGGATAATTTTTCCGGCTTTGATCATCTGTTTAACGGTGTTTTCAGCGACATATTTGCCCATGCCGTCGTTGATGCGACGTCCGGCGAGAATCACCTGTGGATGATAACCGATCTGTTCCGCTTTGTGGGTGAGGTAGTAGGGGTCAACACCGATGCAATGACCACCGACCAGGCCGGGGGTGAACTTGAGAAAATTCCATTTGGTGCCGGCGGCTGCGAGAACATCCATCGTTGGTATGCCAAGTTTGTTAAAAATCAGCGCCAGTTCGTTGATCAGGGCAATATTGAGATCGCGCTGGGTATTTTCTATGACCTTTGCGGCTTCGGCCACCTTGATGCTGGAGGCACGATGGACACCGGCGGTGACGATCAACTCGTACACAGATGCCAGCAGATCGAGGGTTGCTGCATCGAAACCGGCCACCACCTTGATAATCCTGTCAACAGTGTGAACTTTATCACCGGGATTGATGCGCTCAGGAGAATAACCGACGGTGAAATCATTTCCACAGCGCAGGCCCGATTCCTGTTCGAGAATCGGCACACAGATATCTTCAGTGACACCGGGGTAGACGGTTGATTCGTACACCACCACCGCCCCTTTTTTCATGTGCCTGCCGATGGTTGCCGAAGATTTTTGTAATGGTGACAGATCGGGATTATTGTTGGCGTCAATAGGCGTCGGCACCGTCACAATCAGCACATCCGCCAGCCCCAATTCGGCCGGATCGGTCGTGTAGCGGATGTGCGTACTGTGCAGATCTTCCGTCGTCAACTCGCCGGTCATATCGATCCCGGAGAGCAGCTGGTCAATTTTCTTTTGATCGATGTCAAAACCGATAACATCGGCCTTGCGTCCGAACGCTGCTGCCAACGGCAAACCCACGTAACCGAGCCCAACCACGGCAATTTTAGCTTGTTTGTTGATAATCTCTGCGATGGTAATCATTAAATAAACCTTGTCTGCCGCTAACGCGGCAACAGCCACTTCGTGGCGTCATTGGTCCATCGCTAAAGCGATGTCATTGGTTAAAACCGTTCATTGCTCACTGCTCACGGCTTACTATTTCTTCCCATCCACTCCCAGGTGCGTTTCAGCCCTTCGGTGATCGTGTATTCGCTGGTGTAGCTCATCTGTTTTTGCACCTGCCGGTTGTCGGCACAGGAATGACGGATATCGCCGGGGCGGGGCTCCTGGTAGTTGATCTCCAGAGTGTGCGAAGCAAATGCCTGTATCGCCGCCAGCAACTGATTGAGGCTGGTCTGTTCGCCGTTGCCGACGTTTATCGGCGCGGTGATGGTCTTGGTCGTGCACACAGCATGATCCAACAAGCGTACAAGATCAGCAATATAGACGAAATCGCGGGTCTGTTCACCGTCACCAAACACATTAATCGGCTGCCCGGCCAGCGCATGCTGTAGAAAAATACTGATCACTCCCGAATAGGGGGATGAAGGGTCTTGCCTGGGGCCGAAGATATTGAAAAAACGGAAGATGAAGGGTTTGAGACCATACCGGCGCCGGTAAAAATCGATATAATACTCGCCGGCCAGCTTGTCGACAGCATAGGGAGTCAGGGGTTTGAGTTGGTTATGCTCGCGCACCGGCAACTCCTCGGTGTTGCCGTAAACGGCAGCAGAAGAAGCATAGACAAAGCGGCCGATTCCCCGTTTTTTTGCCGCTTCAAGCAGATTGAGGGTGCCGACCAGATTGACCTGATGGGTGCCGCAAGGGTCCTCCACCGAAGCCTGTACGGAAGCAATTGCCGCCAGATGAACGATAACATGACAGCCACTCGCTGCCTGTTCAACCGTTTCACCACAACGGATATCGCCGTTCACGATCTGTAGTGCGCCACCGGCAGCGGGGAGATTACTCAACTTGCCGGTGCTGAAGTTATCAAGAACCACTACCTGATGGTTCTGTGAAAGCAGCAGATCCACCAGATGCGATCCGATAAAACCGGCCCCACCGGTTACGAGAATTTTTAATTTGTCATTTGTCATATATATACCGCTTCGCGGTGTCTGCCGCAGGGCGGCGTCATTGGTCCATCGCTAAAGCGATGTCTACCGCTTCGCGGTGTCTGCCGCAAGGCGGCGTCATTTGTAAAAACGGTGAGCGGTAAACAGTGAGCGGTGAGCGGTGCTAAAAAGGCAGAATACAGGAGTTAGTTAGAATTCAGGAGGTTTTCAAATTCTATATTCTATATTCAGTCTCTGCGTTAATGTTTTTCCTCATCACTCATCACTCGTCACTGCTTTCCCACTCCCCACTCCCCACTCCCCACTCCCCACTCCCCACTCCCCACTCCCCACTACCCACGATCCTTGCGCACCAGCGGTTCCAGTTTAACCACATCCAATGGTGTACTGCGGTGGTGATCGGCCACCAGCATCTGGCGCAAGCGTTCGACCTGGGCGGAGATTTTTTTTAGTTGATCCTCAATCTGCACGAACTGCTTTTGCTGCTGATTGATCAGGTATTCAAGGATGCTCCCCTGGCTCGACATTCGCTCGATAATCGCCTCGTTTTCGGTGCGGGTGGCACTGAGCTTGGCGTAGTTTTCTTCGATGCGGGCTAACCGGTTATCAAGGCTTGAGCCGGTGGTAATCAGATACGCCGGGGAGTCGCTCTCAGCAGTTGCAGTCGCCTCCGGCTTTTCAGCGCTGATCCGATGTTCGTCTTCAAAGGAAAGTTCGGTCAACGCGTCTTTGATCATATCCATGTCAATAGAACGGGTTTCCTCAACAAAAGCAGAAAGCAGCAGATAATCACAAATCAGATTGATCAGCCGCGGAATGCCGGCGCTGAAGCGGAAAATTGCATCAAAAACCCCTTCAGCAAAATTGATACAGTCACGTCTACCAACGGTACCAAGGCGATGAAGAATATATTCCTCAATTTCTTCACGATTCAAGGGGTTCAAATGGCAGCAGATACTGATGCGCTGGCGTAGTTGGCGCAATGATGGGCGCGCGATAATCTGTTTAAGCTCGGGTTGCCCGACGAGAATAATCTGCACCAGCTTGAAGCTGTCTGCTTCGAAATTGGAAAGCAGCCGTATCTCTTCCAGAACTTCTTCCGTTAGGTTCTGCGCCTCATCGATAATGATAATGGCCTGGCGGCCGGCGGCATGTTCACCAAGGAGAAAATCGTTGAGTTCGTTGATCAGTTGAACCTTGTCTTTGCCTTCAGTCTTCAGCCCGAAATCATCATTAATCAGGGCGATCAACTGATGTCCATCAACTTTGGTGTTAAACACCATGGCCAACGACATTTCTCCACTGATTTTGTTGATAATATCGCGCAACAGGGTGGTCTTTCCTGAACCCACCTCACCGGTCAGCAGGGAAAAGCCGGCCCGCTCCTGAACAC
Source organism: Pelovirga sp. (assembly GCF_059864205.1). Taxonomy (NCBI): domain Bacteria; kingdom Pseudomonadati; phylum Thermodesulfobacteriota; class Desulfuromonadia; order Geobacterales; family Geobacteraceae; genus Pelovirga; species Pelovirga sp. Next base: position 686 of record NZ_JCBCBS010000035.1, on the reverse strand, counting down.
CATATTGCAGATAGCTCAAGGCCTTGCGGTGGCCTTTGCTTAAATAGAGAAACTGCGGGTTGGGCAGCAAATCAAAAGGTTTGGCGCTTAAATCAAAAAACTTTGTATACATAATTAAAACCGTAATGTTCCTCGAAGGGTAATAATGTTGTTGCGATAGTCACGACCGTTGAGATCGGAATCGTTGTAACGGTGACGATAAGAAAGGGACAGATTAAAACGTCGATATTCGTAGCCGAGGGTGCCGCCAAGGGTGTAGCGATGAATTTGTTCATCCGTCGCCGAATCTTTATTATCAATGTGTTCATACCCGGCATCCAGCCCGGCAGTCAACGAACGTCCAAGCTGTCGGTCAATCAACAGGCGCACCCCGTAGGATTCATCAATACGGTTCTGCCGCTGATAGTCAAGTTCGCGCCAGAACAACTGGGTGCGCGCACTGACCTTCGGCGGCGTATAAACCAGGGCAAAGCTACCCTCGCGGGTTCGAGACAAACCGTCTCTAGCGGTCATGACAAAATCCTGACTGTAGGCCAGGGTTGCCTGGATGGCTTCACTGAGCCGATAGCTAAGATCCGTTGACCAAATGGTGCTGTCGGTTTCATCACCACGGTCGTATTCGATCCAGGTGCGACCAACCGTTGCAGACAGGGTCGTACGTGCTCCGAGCCGATAATCCCCACCGA
>NZ_JCBCBS010000032.1:0-1025 GCF_059864205.1 Pelovirga sp. | reverse complement strand
CTGGGCATAAAAAAGCCCCGATCGCAGGGATCGGGGCGGTGGCAGTCAATGCCCAGGGTGGACAACGGCAAGAAATGCCCGGTTCAACTGTTTTATGTTGAAGCACAGTCTTACTGGCTATAATTGCCCCAGTTCTCAATGGCATCAATTACCGTACCATTTCCCGTTGCGATCATCAGAATGTCGTTGGCCACTCGCACATAGCGCTGCCCGGCCGGCGGCGGTCCAAATTGCTCGGCAACCTCTCTCGGCAGATTATGGAAGATGACATCCCTTGGCAACGGCTTGCCTAGCGTCCACTTTTTAGCTTGGCCGGGTGGCATACAATTATTGTTCTTTTTGGCAAGTCCCGGCGGGCAATGACCGGAGTTAAAACGACTGGAAGAGTAATCCTGTACGATCGTCCGGTGGCGGTCATTGAAATGGGTACTTGTCCTGTTCTCTCTGTAATTGTCTCTCTGACTGAGGTGCCTTTCATTCTGTTCGGATTTGTTGCCCTTTTTGTCGTCTCCATCCCACTTGTTTTTATCTGCGAGGGCAGGGGATGCAGCGAGTACTCCGACGACTATCAATGCCAGGATGCGACTTTTCTGCAATGAAAAATTCTGCATGTTTTTTCTCCATTTAAAATAATTGAATCGGACAGAAGTGTGTCTTTGATATTTTTCCGTATCAACATTGAGCAGTCATTTTATTAGCAATAAACGCACCAGTTGGATAAAGCAACATTTATTCTGTAAAATTCACAATCCTCTTTGGGGCGATCTTTGACAGTTAAAAACTCAAGTAGGCTCGGCCTGTTTCCCACTCCTCAGAGATTTCCATCAGCACCGCGCTGACAAGTCTCAGACAGGAGTCTTCATTAGGTTAGCATTACTAAAGATGTTTTTCGCCATGCCGAAGAAGAGCTTGACCGCCGGACAACCTCTGTGCAGCAGGGGATCGATTTTGATGTCTTGCTCAGGCAGGCGGGGAAGCAGTGTGGTTTGAATCCTGATGATCTGTTGCGGCCCGGCAAGCAACCC
>NZ_JCBCBS010000023.1:0-20926 GCF_059864205.1 Pelovirga sp. | reverse complement strand
CTGAATAGATACAAAAATATATAAATAGCAATCTGTTAAAAAAACCGGGGCCGTTAACGCGCCCCGGTCTTTTTTCTGTCAGAAATCAGATGATATCAGCTCCAGTTGTAAAGCTCGTCAAGCTCTTCATCCTTGACCGCAAAGGTAAGATTGTGCGGTGCCAGAGGTTCGGTCTTGAAAAAGCGGGGGAGACGATCATCTTCAGCGCCAAATCCTGCCTTTGTATTGAACTCACGCTCCAGATTGAGAACCTTTTTACCTAAAGCGACAACATCGTCACCAGTCATCTCGATACCGTAAAACGCACCCAGCAAGTCGAGCAGGGCTTCAAAGGTTTCCGGCTGATCGAGAATCGGAAAGGCGATGAACAGACACATGCCGGTAGCATCAATCGCGGTTGTCGCGATCTGCAGGTTGCGTGACAGGTCGACCTGACCTTCGGGTTTGAGAGGATCAACATCGCCGCCGACTTTAAGGATGTTGGTAGCAACCGCGTAGCCGGCAGTGTGATCTGCACCCATGGTACTGGTAGCGTAGGTCACACCAATACCCTGAACTGTGCGTGGGTCGTAAGCGGGCAGAGCCTGACCTTTGACCACAGGAACCCTCTCCACCGCGAAGGCTTTGCCGGTCATTTCGGCGCCACCACCAAGAATCCGTCCCAGCGGAGTACCTTTGCCGACTTCGTCACGGACCAGTCGAATAGCCCCTTCGCAGTCACCGAATTCAATCACGCCGCCATCCATGGCGACACCGATGGCGACACCCATTTCGATCGTGTCTACGCCGATGTTGTCATCCAAAAAGTCGAGCATGGCAATAGTATCAAGGTCATCAATGCCACAGTGGCCACCATGGGACCAGACAGTTTCATATTCGGGCTGTTTGGTCAGGAATTTTCCGTCTTTATCGTTGTAAATTCCTGAACACTGGATAACGCAGCCACGGTGACAACCATGGGTGGCAAGGCCGCCGCGTTTGATTTCCAATTCGGCTTGGGCTTCGCCACTGATCTTGGTGCCGCCCTCAAAAAATCCGGTTTTAAAGTTGTTGGTCGGATAGCCACCCGCCTCATTGAGAACGTTGGTCAGGATATTGGTTCCGTAAGCAGGCAGTCCTTCTCCCGACACTGCATGCTTGCGAATTCCCTCGACATAGGCCCGATTGGCAGCCTTGAACTTTTCCGGATCTTTCGGTTGACGATGCTTGCAGCCGTTGTCATCAAAAATAATCGCCTTGACCTGCTTGGCACCCATGACCGCACCGACACCGCCGCGACCACAGTGACGGCTGGGTCGTACCTCAGGATCACTGCAGGCAATAGATGCGGCAGCCATTTTGCGCTCACCGGCTGAGCCGATGGTCATATAAGCGACCTTGTCGCCGTACTCTTCACGCAATTTCTCAACCAGTGGGTAATTGTCCATCAACTTCAGATTGTTGTCGACGCTGATAGTGACTTTGTCCTTGTCGATATGGATTTTGTAAAGATCATCGGTGGCCGGTTTACCTTCAATAATGATCGCTGCGTAGCCGAGCCGCGCCATGACCTGGGCGACCTGTCCCCCGGCATTCGACTCCTTGATGCCTCCGGTCAGTGGGCTTTTACAGCCAACGGAAATCCGGCCCGACATGGCAGCGGCCGTGCCACTCAGCATCCCCGGAGCGATGACAAGTTTGTTTTCCGCGCCCAGCGGATGACAGTCGGGGGGTACCTCTTTTGCCACAATCATCGATGTGGTTGCCCTGCCACCCAAAGCGGTAAATTCTCCCGCCTCTTCAATGCTCTGAGAAGGACCTCCTGATGCCCCCATGTTAATACGCAGAATTTTATCCATTTGTATCCTCCCTTGCGTGTAAATTACCAGCCGAAGTGAAGCCTCCCCGCATTGGGAGGTCAATCGTCACTGTCAGGCGCGACAGAACTCGGTCTTGCCAACTATTTAGTGTGAAACCTGGTCGGACGGAACTTGCTCTCAACCCAACACACTGAACTTGCTTTGAGCAAAAAACATGCCTTTTATAACAGTGGTTGTTTTTTCCCGCAGCCCGCAAAGCCGGGACAGGGGAGAGTCCTTTCAGAATAGCAGACAACAGGGTACTTGTCCTGAGAGGATATGATTTTTCCCAGGATGGCATCGACATGCCTTTTGTGGAAATTTTCTACACTGTCGCAAAAAACCACAGCGGACGCTTCAAGCGATGAATCCTGCTGAACATCAGTCAACGTCACCTGGCCACCTTGTCAAGCGTATGTCATCGTCAGGCCGACAGCTTGACCTTGCCGAAATCAAGACGATACGACGTGAAGCTTTTTATTTTCCAGCATCCCCTGAAAACCCCGCAGCCATAGGCAAGCTGTTCAAGAAAGTAGTAAAAGTAGAATTGTGGCAGCGACAGTTGCGCCCGGCGCACCTGATGATCAACCATGCCCACTCCCAACAGCACCAGCAACAGAACAACGGACAAGGGCGGATAGAGTATGGAAAGCGTCAGAAATAACGCCAGATAATAGCGCAGCAGATGATAACCGAGGTAATAGGCAAGGCTCCCGCAGGCCCGCACTCGGGCCGCGATCAGCGTTCCCAATCCGAGGGACAGACCCTGACTTGCCAGCTTCCGGCGCAACACCAAACCATCCGCCAACAACAGCAGAATGGCCGGGATCAAAAAAAGAACACTCAGACTGACGATGGCGCTTGCGGCGAAAAACAGAATGACCGCCAGGGCCCATGGTAGCGGCATTTTTTTGCCTCGTCGGGGATGCAGTTGCTGCAACAACCCTTCGGAAGTACCGTAGTCAAACCGGCGCCGCATAAAGGGCCACAGTCGACTGCGATGCGCATGAAAAACAACCCCTCGCGGTAAATAGCGAATTTTCCAACCCTTATCCCGTAACCGCCAGGTCAGATCAACATCCTCGCCCACATGCAGTTCGGTGCGGAACCCCCCGGCAGCGGCAAAGGCCGATTGGCGTACCAGTAGGTTACAGCTGGGCAAATAGAAGGTGTCGGCGCCGGAGTCTCCGACCATGTCACGGCGCCCCAGGTTGAGGCTTGACATCACTGCTTCATAGCGATCCAGGGCTGATTCATGGTGCATGCCGTCGACCCAGCCACCAACCGCAGCCAGACGCTCATCAGCAAATGCGGGCAACAGGTCATTGAGCCAGTCGGGTGCGGCGGTACAGTCGGAATCAATGAAGGCGAGAATGTCACCAGAGGCTGCCGCCGCCCCTCGATTGCGCGCCAGGGCGGGCCCCCCTCCGGTTGTTCCCGATGAAAGCACCAGCGCTCCCAATTGGCGGGCGACCTCCGGCGTTTCATCGGTACTGCCGTCATCGACAACGATGATCTGGAGCCTGTCATCGGGATAGTTCAGCTTATGCAGCGACAACAGGCATTGCGACAGGTCTTCAGCGCGGTCTTTGACCGGAATAATAATACTGACGGAGGGCAACCCAGGAAGCACTCCAAGGTCGTCCTGGACACACTCAATAAAGCCACCACTGTGAAGTTTTTGCAGGATGGCTTTTTCCGCATCCGATTGCGGCATGACCGTTTCAGTGGTCATGGGTTGAATCAGCTTTAATAACGAATCATTTAATTTGACCGTCCGTAACGGTCGCAATGATACCAGAAAGGCGCCCTGAGACGTACTTTTGATACTGATTCCCTGAGCCAGTCGATAGGCCATTATAGCGCCCCGTTTCCGAGACCTTCGGTGAATAAAATGTCCTGCAATCTGGCGGCAGTTGGTTCTGCCGACAGGGCACAGGTCTTTTCTTCCAGGCGCTTAAGGGACGAGGACAGATTCGCGGGCATCACGATAAGAGCTCCATGGGCTTCAATTAAACGACTGTCAAACGGCAACGCTAGTGCTGTCGGCAATCGAGGTTACACATCTCTCCAGACATTCCGGGTCGCCCTCGGAAATGTCATTTTTCAGATGGTAAGCAACGGCCGGACATCCTCCGTGGCATTGATCAAAGCGCTTGCAGTCTTCACAGGAATGGATCCGCAAGCCCCGGAACGAGGCGAAAATCTCCGCATCCTCCCAGATCTGCTGAAAACTTTGCTGCCGCAAGTCACCTGCGGTAAAAAATTCGGATTGCAAAAAGGCGCAGGGATAGACCTTGCCGCATGGATCGACACAACAGGTCAATTTACAGGCACCGCACAGGTTCAGCCCGAGGCCTTGTCGTTCCTGGCTGGTCAACGAAAAAAAACTGTCCCCGGTGCGGATATTTTCGTTACGCCCCAGCCAATCGGAAAAAGCCAGCAATTGAGACGCATTGGGTCGTAGCTCCTCCCAATTGTCGGCGCCCCGCCCGGAAGGGCGAAAACGGCTGATGCGCAGGGTCACACCGAGTTCCTCGGCCAGGGTACTCAAGGCTGGAATCTCATCGGCATTCTGGGTCGTTAATACCGTGTTGATACTGGTGGGGATCGGTGAACGTGCCAGCAGCTTGAGAGCACCGATCGCCGCAGCGTAGGTTCCCTTGCCGCGAATCTCTTCACAGGTTGTCTTTTGCGCACCATCCAGGCTGACCTGAATGGCGACCAGTCGATTACGCGAGAGTTGCTCGACCAGCTCCGCGTCGATCAGGGTGCCGTTGGTCGAAATACAGGTCATGATCCCGCGTTGGTGGCAGGCCTCAAGAATCTCCATAAAATCGGGACGCATGAAAGGTTCACCACCACCGAAATTAATCTGAAAAACCTTTTGCTGATGGAGCTGCTCGACCAGATCCAGAGCTTCCCGGGTCGTCAATTCATCCGCGGCCGGCTCTGCAGAAGAGGACAAGCAGTGGCGGCAGCGCAGGTTACACGCCAGGGTGACTTCCCAGGTCAGGTTGACCGGGGCACGCAACCCCTGTTCGACAAATCTATTGCTCACGCAAAAAACCCCTTTCCAGCAATTGTCCTAAAAATTTGTCCACACTGTTTTTTTGTTGCGTGGTCAAGTTGTCGGGCAACGCTTTTACCTGGTGCAGATTCTCAATAAAAGCTGCGTCAAGCAGACTGCCTGTTTCGGCAAAAAGCAGGCGCGGCCCCCGGGAATCATAAAACAGGAGGCCGAACCCCTCTTGTCGAACGCGACAGGCAGGGTGCAGCATGTAGCCTGCCGCAGCCATCTCAGTACACTCCGCAGATGCCGTCGATGGCGAGCTCTTCGATATGGAATTCGTCCATGATCTGCGGCTCTTCGTTTGTTGTTTCCACTTCTTCACACTCGGTATCGTACTTCTTGTCCATGTTATTCTCCTTCGGTAAATAGTTATTCACACGGTCTGTGTGTTGCCCTTCAACATATTGCAATGTCGGTGCCACATTATAACAGTGGTTTAGAGAAGACCTCCCGGAACCGATCAAAGTCGCGATTTTACGCAACATAGATTTTTTCAGCTGTGGAATTTCTGAACATTTCTAATGGATTTTTAACTGTTGAGGACGCCGTGCTTTGTGGAATATGTCTACACTGGCCACTTATTCTACAAAGCTTCGCGGGAGATTGGTGCCTTTATGGCCAGAGAACCGGGCGTGAGCGCCCGCTGGGTAGGGAATGAAATCTGCATTTGGTAAATAACCGGCGTTTATTTTAAGCTTACCTGGTTATGCACATAGCTCCAGTAACAAGGAGAGGGAGTATCATGTCGATAAAACATTCTCATTGCGGCTATTGCGGAATGCTGTATCAGCAGCAGACCTGGCCGCGTTATTGCGTCCATTGCGGACATGTCAGCTATCTGAATCCGTTGCCGGTGGTTGTCACCCTGGTGCCCATTGGCGTCGGCCTGTTGGGAATCAGGCGTAACACTGAACCAAGCAAAGGGAAGATCACCCTGCCCGGCGGCTATATCGATATGGGGGAGACCTGGCAGCAGGCAGCCAGTCGTGAAGTGCTGGAAGAGACGGGTATTTTTATTCCAACGGATCAAATCACCCTGTACGACGTGCTCAACGGTACCGATAACACTCTGGTAGTTTTCGGTCTGGCCGCCCCTCAACCGATACGTGTTTTAAAGCCCTTCTCGTCCCATGAAACGCAGGAAATCCTCTTGATTGATCGCCCCATGGAGCTCGGCTTTCCTAACCACACGCATCTGATTCGTAACTATTTCAATTCTTTAGGCATGTCGTTCTGATGGGAGATTATGCAATGCTAGCGAAGCCGTCCCATCTGACACTTCCTGCGAAAGTATTATTCAATAACTGTTCTGCTTTGGTTGCAGGAAATGGAGGGGCATCTGGTTTACCGGAGGGACGCCGGCAGTCGTACAATAAACTCCGACCCTTCACCAAGACGACTGTTAAGAAGAATATTTCCACCATGTTCTTTAATGATATTGTAAGTAATGGCCAGGCCAAGACCGGTTCCTGAACCGACTTCCTTGGTCGTATAAAACGGTTCCCAGATCCTGTCGACAATATCGTCGGACATGCCACAACCGTTATCGCTGATCACCATTTCGATCGTTTCTTCTGCGGCGCTGCGAGTCGACACTTCAACTTTGCCGCCCTCCTCAAGAGACTGATAGGCGTTGATCAACAGATTCATACAGACCTGACGTAAACCGGAAGGATCTGCCTTGATCCTCGGCAGGTTTTCTTGAAGGTTTTTTTCTACCTGGGTATGGCGATAGAGAGCATGGTATTTGAGCAATTCCATGACTTCCAGAAGAATCTGATTAATGTCGACGTACAGGGATACTCCTTCAGATTTACGACCAAAACTGAGCAGATGATTGATAATGTCCTTACATCGATAGACCTCGGTCGTAATCATTTTCAGATACGGTGGAAAGATATCCAGGCGAGGGTCTTTTGCCCCGCTGAGTTCATCACGAAACCGTCTTTCAAGAGCTTCGGCAAATCCGGCGATTGAGGACAGCGGATTGTTGATCTCATGGGCAATGCCGGTTGCCAGAACACCGATGCTTGAGAGTTTTTCCGTCTGAACAAGATGCAGTTCCTGCATGCGTTTTTCGGACACATCCCGCAAGAAAACCAGGGCGCGATGACGTCCTTCATGGGCATCGAAAATCGGCGTTGTCGTCACATCGAGGTAGTGTCGGTTTTTATCCAACAAGGTCAGAGTCAGTGAACTGTCGATCCTTTCCCCCCGTAATGCTCGTTCAACCGGACAGTTGTTGGCATCCGCAGCCGATCCCCGATGGAACAATTCGGCACAAGGCCGGCCGATTTGCGCCGCAACCGGAAGGAGCCGTTTGCTGACAACATTGTAATGCTGCACCCGGGCGTTCTGATCGTAAACCAGAATGGCATCGCCGATGGAGTCGAAAATCGCCTGAAGCTCATTGGTTATATTCCGCAACTCCACTTCGGCGCGTTTGCGCGCGGTAATATCCTGGGTGGTTCCATACAGTTTCAGCACCCTGCCGAAACTGTTGACCTGGGGTTCGATGATAGAATAAACCCAACGCTCCTCACCGGTTTCGAAACGCAGACGATGTTCAATCTCGTAGCTGCGTCCAAGTTCGATGCCGCTCTGCAAGTCGCTGATAACCTTACTCTGATCCTCAGGATGGACCACCCTGGCGAAGTTTTCCTGCGTCGCCTGTTCTTCACTGAGTCGTAAGATCCGCAGTAATTCGCTCGAAGCGACTACCTTGCCGGTGGCGGGTTCAAAGCTCCAGGATCCGACATGTGTCATGGCCTGGGCTTTGGCCAGATTATACTCGCTCTGGGCCAGGGCCTGTTCCGCCTGCTTTTTTTCGGTAATATCGACCAGCACCGCCAGGCACTCATTGCCCTGGTCGGTTACCTTCGCCTCAATACGCACAAACAGCTGGCGCTGTTCGGGGTGCATCAGTTGGACCCGGCAGGTCTCTTTGCGTTGGCCGGTAAAAACTTCCCGGAGAAAATCAGCGAAAATTGACCTGTCGTCAACGGCGATAAAACGCTCAAATTGATGCTGGACAAGGTCATCAAAATGGTGTCCGAGCAACGCTTCACCAGTCTGATTAACTGAAAGAATGACCCCATCGCGGTCGAAGGTCACATAGCCGACGGGAGCAGAATCATAAAGAAAAGCATAAGTATTACGGGAAGCTTCAAGCTCTTTCTGGGACTCCCTGAGTTGTTGAATGGTTTTCTGCAGCTCCACCTCTTTGGCATCCAGCTCCGGTGAATGAACCGGATGGTTGCCTTTTGCAACAGGTCTTCTGACTTTTCCCACGTTGTTGTTCATCTCTTATGTCAATTACCTAAAAGGACTAGAATGTTCATTGCTGACATCACGAAGGCTCATCAATACCTGCATGCGTCAACTGTTTTCGACGTTTCAAGATGTTGTGGAAATCTATTGCCGCCGTCATACCTTTTTGATGCGATAAAGAACTCCATTATATAAGAGCACGGCAATCATCGGGACCAGGAACCTCCGCGAACACCATCATTGCCGATTTCTTTTATCTTAATCTCCCCCTCTTTGCCGACTGTTTTTCCAGGGGTCGTGATCGCTGTTAGCAAGAGTAACGAGGCCGTTATTACCAGTTATCTCCCGGAGCGAAATTCTGTCGACGATAATCACGGCCGAGGGCATCAGCCGTCCAGATGGCGGCTTCAACCATGTCTGCCGTCACGGTAAACCAGCTGAAATGAATGGTTTCTCCCGGCTCGACAGCAGCTTGCGCAACCATTCTGATCTCTTCTGGACCGACATTTCCCAGATGAAGATCTTCAAGACAGATGGGCAGACCGACAGCAACACAAAAATCCTGTACTTGTCGGATATGCTGCCGTGGTTGCCCTTCCAGCACAAGTTGAGCCAGCAGAGCAAAAGCTACTTTTTCCCCGTGCAGAAGCCGTTGTGTTTGAGGCAGAACCGTGAAGCCATTATGAATCGCGTGGGCACCGGCATGCCCCGCATTTTCCGAACTTAAGCCACTCAGTAAAGTATTCGCTTCGACAATCGCCTCAACGGCCGGAGTGACCAGCTTCTGTTCAACGGCCAGTTTCGCCGATCGACCCGACTCCAACAAGGTATCATAGCACAGCCTTGCCAAGGTCAAGACTGCCAGGGTCGGAGTTTGCCCGCCTGAAAAACCGCTGGTCCGACCGCTCCGGGCACAGGTTGCAGATTCCCAGTAACAGGCCAGGGCATCACCCATCCCGGCTACCAGAAATTTTACCGGGGCCTTGGCAATAATCTCCGTGTCAACCAGTACACATTCAGGATTGCGGCGCAGGGACAGATATTGTTCAAAACTTCCCTCATCGTTGTAGATCACGGTTAAAGCGGAACAGGGTCCGTCGGTAGCCGCCGTGGTCGGAACGACAATCACCGGCAGATTCAGTTCATGGGCGACCGCCTTGCCGGCATCCAACGCCGCGCCCCCCCCCAGAGCGATAATCAGGTCAGCTCCCTGGTCTTGGGCCACTGCGGCCAGACGGTGAATCTCTTTCCAGGTAGAAATACCGCGAAAAGGTTCTGCGCAGCAGCTGAGCTCCTCTTGCGTAAGACTCTCTTCAATGCACCCGGCGCCCAGAGACAGGGCCGTATTTCCACCGATCAGTAAAGCCTTACTGCCCAGAGCCAGAGCGTGTGTGCCGATCCGGTTGAGCGCTGCTGGTCCCTGAATATAACGGCCCGCTGAAAATAATACTCTCATGGGTAAGTCTCTTCTGTCTTGAGGGCTTTTTTAATGGATTCATTCACATGGTCTGTCTTTACCAGTGACTGCGACCGCTACCATCGAAGGTCGGCTCATCTCCACCACCGCCGCGCGTGTAATAATCACGATAATTGTAATCCGAATCGACCTCGACCTGATCGAATGATCTTTTGGAACGATGCTCCTCTTCAAGATAGATATTGCGGAACAGATCCTCGATAATCTCGTTCAGATCATCAATACTCTTGACTTCCTCGACGCGATCGCAATAGCTGCCATAGGTGTCCAGGATACAATCTCCACGTTTCCACAAAGATTTCTCTTCCGGACTCAGCCACAGCATGTAGCCGGCTTTTTCCCGCAACTGTTCAAGAACCCAGGCGTTTGCTTCATTGTAATTATTGCGCGCATCGCCTAAAAAAATCACCGCCGGACGGCCGCGGAGGTTATCCAGAAATTTATCCTTGAAGGCCTGCAGCACTTTTCCGTAATCGCTGTTGGCATCAAGATCGACAATTGTGCCGCTGTCGATCTGACCGAGCATATGATTGATCGGAGCGTTGTTCAGCATGTCAGTAATTTCCGCCAGATCGGCGTTAAAAACAAAACTGCGGACAGCCATCAGACGATTGTGCAGGGTGTGCAACAACAACAGCATGAATCGGGAGGCATGACTGACCGAGTAACTGACATCACAGAGCACGACAAGGCGGGGTTTCTGCTTTTTTTTGCGCCTTAGGGCCAGCACAAAAGGGACCATGCCGCTACGGTAGTTTTTCTGAATGGTCCGTACGACATGGATTTTCCCTCGATTTTCCATGTTTTTGACGCGCCGGATATCTTTTTTGAGCCGTAGCAACATCCGCGCAACGGCATCCTCCATCGCCTCGATTTCCTGAGGACTGAAAGTGATATCACTTTGCTGGGCAAATGGTTGATTGTAGGCCATGGTGATGGGATTTTGCGCCATGCGCATCGATGGACGCGGTGCTTCCATGGCTTTCCGGTAGCCCTTCAGACGAATTTCCGTTTCGGTTCCGTCAAGATCGTCGAGACTTGTTTCCCGCAGTCCAATCAGGTCATTAAGGTCATCAGCGCTGAAGCCGGCATCAACATGAGCCAGGGTCATGTTCTCATTGATCATCTCAGGGTTGGTGCCAAGCATTTTTTCCCCGTCGATGGCAAAAACAACTTGGCTCAGCAGATCCTGAGGGTCAAGACCCATTCCTTCGGGATAATTGTTAAAGAAACGTGCAAAAACCCGGTCAAAAACAGGAATATCGTGAACGTTTTTAACCAGGGTCAGGCGTAGCATTGACCTCACCGAATCACGGGCTTCCAGTCCGCCGAAAGTTAGCGCACGGACGGCGTCAAGGCTTTCCCCCGGGGACACCCGCAACCCCTCTTTGCGCAAATCGGTAATAAATCTGGTGATGACTCTTTCCACGTTTTTATTCCAGTTCTTCGCGCGCCAGATCATTGACTTTTTCAAGATCGGCATGATGCTTGGAAATGACGCCAACGGTATTACCGACTACTGTCGGGGTTAATTTGTTGATATGAAGTATCATCAGAACCTTGGCCCAGTCGAGGGTCTCCGACACACTTGGCGGCTTGCGCAGATTCAGGGATCGTACCTTGCGAATAAAAGAAACCATCTGTTGTGCCAGTTCCACACAAATGTCCGGAAATCGCGTTTGCACAATTTCGACTTCGCGCTCAAACTCCGGATAATCGATATACATGTACAGACAGCGCCGGCGCAAAGCATCTGAAATCATGCGCGTGCCGTTACTGGTGAGAATAACCAGGGGTTTCTGCTTCGCTTCAATCACCCCGAGCTCGGGAATTGACACCTGAAAATCACTTAAGCACTCGAGCAGAAGGGCTTCAAATTCATCATCAGAGCGATCAATTTCATCAATCAGCAACACCGAACGTTGTTCCGAAAGAAAACTGCGCAAAATCGGACGCTGAACAAGAAAGTGTTCAGAAAAAAACAAATTTTCTTCGCTTGCTAAAGATTCCACTGCCTCACGCAAATCACTAGTGGCACACAAATGGCGATCCAACTGGGTGCGCAGCATCTGGGTATACAGCAACTGCTTGCCGTATTCCCAATCATAAAGGGCTTTACCCTCATCAATGCCTTCGTAACACTGCAGACGGACCAAAGGAAACTTCATTGATTCAGACAGGGTTTTCGCCAGACCGGTTTTACCAACCCCAGGAGGACCCTCGATAAGAATCGGTTTCTCCATGCGCAGGGCAAGAAAAACTGCCGTTGCAATGGCGTCGTCAGCAACATACCCGCCTTTTCTGAGTAACTCCCTTACATCTGCTTCCGTCTTCATATTCACCTCTTATTGCCTCAGTGACAAAACAGTTAAAAATTGGACTCGATCGACATTCCCGCGAAGACGGGAATCCAGTGTGATTTTAGATTGTTAAAGAAATGATTCCGGATAAATGCACCCGGAGATGACAAGTTTTTTTCTACTGAAACTGTAGCAAAGAGACACACGAGTTCTACAAAACAGCCGCCGGCTGCAAAAAACAAAAAGCCGGCGGCTGATCGGTTCAATTAATCAAGAAATCAAGGGATTACATGCAGCCCTTGAACACCGCACGCATGTTGTCAAAGCCGATGTCTACCGGATTGCCTTCGGAACAGATATCAGCGGCAGCAAACTTTGACAGGCCATCGAGGTCTTCTTCCCTCAGGCCGAGGTCACCGAATGTGGTCGTGATGCCGAGATCATCCTTGAGCTCCTGGATCATTTCGATGAACAGTTCGCCCGCCTTCATATCGGAGATATGGCGCGTGTCGATACCAGCGGCGCGGGCCATCATAGCGAAGCGCTCGGGGCAGGCCGGCAGGTTGAGGCGACATACGTCGACGAGAGCGATAGCGTTGCACAGCCCGTGAGGTGAATCGTAGAGACCACCCATGGCATGGGCCATGGAATGGACGATGCCGAGACCGGCGCTGTTGAAGCTGATGGCAGCTGCCATTTCGGCCCAGACCATCTGCTCAATGGCTTTTTCATTGTTGCGGTTAGCCGAAGACTGGCGCAGGTTGGCAAAAACTTCGGTAATTGCCCACAGGCCCGGACCGTAAGCCGACTGCACACAGAGGCGAGAAGCAATCGCCTCAACCGCGTGAGTCAGTGCGTCCATACCGGTGTAGGCAGCGAGATTTTGCGGCATACACTGATGCAACAATGGATCATTGATCGATTTGCTTGGGGTGCAGTTCGGATCAAATAAAGCCATTTTGTATTTTTTTTCGGTATGGTTGATGATCGAGAAGCAGGAGACTTCTGAACCGGTACCGGAGGTGGTGTTAATTGCCAGTTGTGGGATCTTGTTGGCTTTTGTTGCCTTGAAGGCCCCTTCAAAGCTGCGGACATCCTGACCGTCATGGCTGTAGACCAGTTTAATCGCTTTGGCGCAGTCGGTGGTTGATCCGCCGCCGATGCTGATGATGCCGTCAAACTTGCCTGAAGCCAGCACCTTGGCCCCTTCCATAACTTCAAAATCTTTAGGATTCGGGGTGGCCTTGTCAAATACTTCAGAGGTAACACCGGCGTGCTTCAGAACGCCCTGGATGGTTTCAATGATGCCGGTTCCTTTGAGGCCGGTGGTGACGATCAGGGCGTTGTTCATTCCCAGGGCTTTGGCATCGTTGCCAACCATGGTATGCGCACCCCAGCCGATATTAACCGACGGATAGGCGTGGGACATTTTGATCGGGTATTCGCGTCTTTCGTTGCTGAGGGTACGTTTTACATCTCTAAAATGTGGCATGATCTGTCTCCCTTTGTATTAGGTGCTCAAATTGAGCACATGAACAATTTGATGGCGCTAAACCGGGTCGATACAGTTAAGGTAACGGCGTTTTACCCTGAGTTGTTCACCACCTGTCGAATGCAAAAGCTTTGAACGTCGTGTCACCAAGGCTCTTCAGCAATACACAGACCCTCTTTAAGCAAACACAGTGCCAACTGAAAACAATGTTTTATAGATTAACTTAAAGATGCCGTTTAGCGGACGGATTTCTTTTTTACCAACAAAAGATACGGGGAAAATGTAGGATTAGCCAAGGGGGACAAGCGGCCGGACGGCCCGGCGGAGTAGGGAAAATATCTACACTGGGGAGTTTTTCGCCAGTTTCACCGATGATGGGTGGGTGGGTAAATGGCACTTGCCGGCGATCTGTAGAAAAACGTTTCTCCGGGCCGACTATGGGCGGATAGTTGTTTTTTCTTTCCAGCACGAAATCGCCTGCCGTTGCCGGCAGCGATCCTCGACCACCAGAAAATTGTTGAAACTACTCCAGGTGCGACCCATGCAGCCACCGCCGCAAGTATTCCGTAAGACACAGAACTGACACTCGGGCAGGGATGTGACCCGCGCCTGACTGAGTTGTTGCAAATCGGACCAGAGTGGCAGCCCTTCCCTTAATGCTGCTTCAAGCCCTTTTGAAAAGACATCCTCGACGGCGTAAGAATCGGCATGACACATCAGGCAGGGGTATAGAATCCCTTCTGCGGTGAGATAGGGTGTTTTGATAAACGAGCAACCTTGGGCGTTCGAGCCCTCAGAACGACACCATTCCAGCGCGGCCACACAGCCGATTGCTTGATAATTCCGGCGGAAGATCTCATCCTGCTGCCAGCGCTCCAATAACCCAATGTACTGCTCGGGCTGCGGCGGCTGGACTAAGCCCTCCTTGCCGGCACGGCCACACTGGACAAGGGCACCGCTACTGACAGAAGCGATACCAAGTTCGGCAGCGAGGGAAAATACTGCCGATAATTCGTGCAAATTGTGTTGCATTTCCGTAAAAAAAATCGCCAGCCGGGGGGCGAATCCAAGAGCGACCAGCTTTTTCAAAACCTCTATGGTCCGGTGATAAGAATTTCGCCCACGGATCAGATCGTGGGTTTGTGCACAGGCGCCGTCGAGACTGAGTTGGATCTGTAAATGGTCAAATCCCGGTAAAGTTAAAGCGCTTATACTGGTATCGTCAAACAACAAACCATTGGTTTGCAGAATAATCCGGGACAAATTTCGTTCTGCGGCATAGGTTAAAAAATCCAGCCATTGGGGGTGAAGTAACGGCTCTCCCCCCGTCAACCTCAAGCTGGAGCCTCCCAATGTGATAAAATCGTCCAGCACTTGAAAAAAAGAAGCCGGCGGTACCAGCGACTCCGACCGCGACGGCCCCGCCTCAAACCAGCAGTGGGCACATTGCAGGTTACATGTGGTGGTGACAGCAATGGTCAACGTCTGCGGAAGAGACAACCCTGCTTGCTCATAATCGTTAACTATCTGTTGGTCAGCCATGGATTCTTCGGATCAATATGTTTATGCACTACAGATCAAGAACAGCAGGTGGTGGCGCGATTCAGAATGGAATGAATACTGTAGATTTTTGCTACAAACAGGCATTCCCTCTTCCAAGGAGTCCTACAGACAAACCTGTTCATTAACAACCACGTTTTTCAAATATTCGTTCAGTCCACATCGCAATATAGAAGAAACATCCACGGTGGCGCTTTGCCGCACCCGTTGCAGCATCTCCCACTCCGCCTTATTGACGCGAACAGAAAGGACATATCTTTTCGGCTGCTTCGCTCTTTTTCCCACGACATATCTCCTAATAATCAGCTCAAGGCCTCAGGCCTCCAGTCCGTATCTTTCCAGCTTGGTGTAAAGTGTCTTGCGATCAATCTCAAGGATTCTGGCGGCCAGGCTCTTATTCCCTTCAACCGATGCCAAAACCTTGCCAATATGCTCCTTCTCGACCATCCACAAAGGAACAATCCCGGCGTCCACGGACTCATTACCGCCCTTTGGATAGGGTTGCCGGGGTGGCGTGAAGGGTAAAAGATCCAGCGATATCACCGGTTCCAGGGCCAGAATACTGGCCCGGCGGATGACATTTTTCAATTCTCTGATGTTGCCCGGCCAATGGTGGCTGTAGAGGGCAGCGACGGATTCATCGGTAACTTCCCAGGGGGGTTGATCGGACGATGTTTTTTCTTTTAGAAAATGCAGCACCAGCGGCAGGATATCTTCTTTTCGCTCACGCAAAGGAGGAAGATTAATTGGTAGCAGATTGATCCGGTGGAAGAGATCTTCGCGAAAAGTCCCTTTGTCCACACAATCCTGGAGTTTTTTATTGGTGGCAAAAACAAAACGGACGTCAACGCTGATATCACGGCTTCCGCCCAACCGTCTGAAGGTCCCGGTTTCGATGATACGCAACAGCTTCACCTGGACGTCAAGGGACATTTCCGATACTTCGTCCATAAACAGAGTGCCATTGTCAGCCAGCTCGAAAAGTCCGGCGCGAGCCTTGTTGGCGCTGGTAAAAGCTCCCTGCATATGACCAAACAGTTCGCTTTCGGCCGTATTCACATCGAGGCGACCGCAATTAACGGTCACAAAAGGCTTGTCTTTGCGGCGACTGGCATCATGAACGGCGCGGGCAATCAACTCCTTGCCGGTTCCGCTTTCGCCAAAAATCAGTACATGCTCTTCCGTGGCTCCCCAGCGTTTGACGACGGATAAAATTTTTTCAATCGCAACGCTTCTACCGATGATCTGATGATTTTCAAGCTTGCCGATGGCCATCTTGAGGTTGATGTTTTCCCGCCGCAGATGATTTTTTTCATGGGCCTTGTCGATGACAATCTCGAGCTCATCGAGCTTAACCGGTTTTGTGAGGTAGTCATAGGCTCCCAGCTTGATACATCTGACAGCGGTATCTATGTCGCCGTGTCCGGTGAACATGATGATTTCGGGGACGCTGGAATGTTCACGCATCCTTTCAAGAGCTTCGACCCCGCCCATTTCCGGCATTTTGACATCCAGAAGTACCACACTGAAGCACTCTTCGACATAGCGCTCAACGCCTTCCCGACCACTGGCAGCTGTCTGGACAAGGTATCCGCTGCGGGCCAGTTCCATTTTCAGAAGTTCCCGCAGAGGGGCCTCATCTTCGACAATGAGAACTTTCGCTTTTTCGTTCATTGAACATCCTGACCTAACGGTATTTTTACATGAAATTCAGAACCGACGCCGATCTGACTGTGGACCTCGATGGACCCGTGATGCTTTTCAATGACGTCGTAGGTAATCGCCAGACCGAGGCCCTGGCCTTTGCCAACCCCCTTGGTAGTAAAGAATGGACTCCAGATTTGATCAAGCATGCCGGGTTCAATGCCACAACCATCATCAATGACCTTGACGACAACTTCAGTCGTATTGAAATCGGTTTCGAGGCGAACCGTTCCGGATTCAGAAATCGCATGAAAGGCGTTCAGTACCAGGTTCAGAATGACCTGCCTTAAGGCGCTGGCGTCTCCCAGAACCGGGGGAAGAGGGTCACGAAGATGATTCTGTAGCGTAATTCTTTCATCCCGACCCTTGTGCTGCAGCAATTCCAAAACTTCTCCTATAATCATGTTGAGATCGACTCGCTCGAAGGAACCATCCGATTTACGGCTGAAGCTGAGCAGGCTTTCGATAATTCCCTTGCAGCGGTAGGCCTCCCTGACGATGACCTCCAGATACTTCGGGAACTCAAGCAGGCGTTGATCCCCGACCAGGCTTGGATCGTCACGGAAACGCCGTTGCAGCGCCTCGGCATAGCCCGCGACAGAGGTCAAAGGGTTATTGATCTCGTGGGCGACACCGGCTGCCAGCACCCCGATACTCGACATTTTTTCGGCATGCAGGAGTTGCAGTTCGCGCATCCTCCGGTCAGTCACATCACGAAAGAAGACCAGGGCGCGAGTTCCGCCTGCCAGATCCTCAATCGGAGTAACCACCACATCATAAAAAGCCTTACGTCCGTTATCATCATGAATACGGTAATACGAAAGGTGGGAACTTTTTCCACCTAAAGCTTTTTCGATGGGGCAGAAGTCAGGGTTCGACTTTTTATCCGCATGAAATAAAGCTTTACAGTTTGTCCCGATCAGCGTTTCCGTTGGAAAAAAGCGCGGACAAACATGGTTACGATGCTGAACAAGTCCTTTAGCGTCATAGATAACGACGGCGTCGCTGATGGCATCAAAGATCGCTTGCAGTTCGGCTTTTTTTACCCGCAGACTGAGGTTGGCCGCCTCAAGTTCCTGGATTTTCTGCCTGACCTCACCGTAGAAACCGATTTTTGAACTTTCGATTCCGAGCAACGTATTAAGAAAGTTATCGTCCACCTGAGTGGGTTTGATCTGTTTCATCAGAAGGATCTCTTTAAGATGCCCAGCAGATCTTCTGCGTCTGTCTGGCGCGGTGATGTCAGGACACAGACATCCTGCAGTGCCAGCTCCGCAAGCTTATTAAGGTCCTCTTCGCGAACCCCCAGAGTTCTTAATCCGCGTGGGGAGCCTCCGGCATCGAGTAAGTTTTCTATTACGCTGACCGTCATTTCTTCGGCAAATTCTTCGTTCCCTTTCAATTCGCAGCCCAGGGCATTCAGCAAGCCGGCAATCTTCTCCGTGACGACCGGGTAATCATACTTAACCACTTCCGGAAGAAGAATCGCGTTGACGTCACCATGATTAACATCGTAAAGACCACCGATCGGGTGCGACAGGGCATGTCCGATGCCAAGCAGGGCGTTTGAAAAAGCCATGCCGGCATGCAGGCTTGCGCGCGACAAATCTTCAAGATCCTCGATACGATGTTCCCGGACCGCTCTGACATAACTTTTGGCCAACAAGGTCAACGCCTGCAACGCATTGACATCGGTCAAACTGGATGCCGCAACGGAAAAATAGGCTTCTATTGCGTGGGCGAGGGCATCGACAGCGGTGCTGCCGACATGGTGTTGGGGTAACGTCAGTAATGTCTCAGGGTCGGTCAGGCTGATATCAGGGGCAATGCAACGGCTCATAATCGTAAATTTGCACAGCTGTTCGGTATCATTGATAACCGCAAACTGGGACACGTCGGAACCGGTACCGCAGGTGGTGGGACACAGTACCAATGGTGGAATAGGTCGATGAATTTTATCACTGCCCCGATAGTCGCCAATCCGTCCTCCGTTGGCACTTAGAATAGCGATACCTTTGGCAGCATCCATCGCACTGCCACCCCCAAGGCCGACAATAACATCCGCTCCCTTGGCGACATACTCTCTGAACCCTGATTCAATCTCGTAGTCTTTCGGATTGGGGGTGATCTGGTCGAAATAAACAACATTCAAGCCGGATTCATGTAAACTCTTTATTGCCAGGTCAACCCAGCCGGCTTTAAATACCCCCTGATCGCTGACCAGAAAAACCTGCTTTCCCCCTAATCGCCGGGCACAGGAGCCTACCTGCCGCAAAAGGCCACGACCGAAAATGATTTCCGGTACCTCAAATTTGTAATGCTGAAAGCCGCCTTTTCCAGTCATTGAACCTCTTGACATCAACGGAGGGAAATCACTGACACCATATCTAATGCAGTATATACTAAGCAATACTCATGCCGAACAATAACATTGTTTTATTTTTTTAAAGTTTCGTTCGCTCCATGCCCAGGATGAGCATAAACTCTACAATGGCGCAATAATCCTCAGATTCGACACTGTCGCTAATGTAAGTCTAAAACACATGCCTTATTAATCCTCTGGAAAGAATCTAAAGTCATTTATTATAAATAGTTAGCTGTTTTTTATGTTTTCTCATCTGTCCGTACCCGGATCAGGCCAAATTTATTGATTCTGCTGAATGTGAATAGACGCAGAAAAATCTATCCATTTTCTCCCCATCATTTACCTACAATACCCGCTATCAATATCAAAAAACTAAAGAAAAAACCGATATAACGCCGTTTTTATTTGTGGCACCGGTATTGCAGTGGGTCACTGCGTCACCAGGCAGCACGGCAGTATTGAAGTCTCTAAGTCTCTTTAATAGCAGGGGAAGGTCGTTCCAGGCCTTTTTCGTTACAGCGTTTCAAAAAACCAGGAGGACAAGAAATGCCAAAGTATCTTATCGAACGTGAGCTGCCCGGGGCAGGTGATCTTACGCCTGAAGTTCTGCAACAGATCTCTCAAAAATCATGTACCGTCTTGCAAGGGCTGGGGCCCCAGATTCAGTGGGTTCAGAGTTACGTTACCGCAGACAAGATCTACTGTATCTACCTTGCTCCAAACGCGGAAATGGTCCTTGAACATGCCCGTCAGGGGGAGTTTCCCGCTAACACTGTTGTCGAGGTCAAGTCAATCATCGATCCAACCACCGCGGAATAAGCAACTATTGATTCATTTTGTGATTTTCGCGGGAAGATTCCCGCGAAAATCACTCAGGAGGAAGGTTATGACCCTAGCAATACTTGTAGCTATCAGTTTGATGTGGATTTCCGTAGCGATTCTGTTTTTAGGCAAGGGAGAAGCCAAAGGTACCGGAGCCATCACTGCTTTTGTTGGCCTGGTGACGGTCGTCGGCGCCTTTGTCCAGACCGCCCTGTTTCAGGACGGCTTTACCGGAGGGCTGTTGTTCGCTCACGGTCTGCTGTATTGCACCGTCGCCTACGCGTTAATGACCGGGCTTGAAGATCTGCGTTCCGTGGGGAACGTCAGTTTAACCGTCGCCTGTATTTCAGCTATCTACATGGTTCTGTTCTTTACCGGCGGCATCGCTGCGGACGGCTCCGTGCTCATCGGCCAGAGCAATTACTTCGCCCTGGCGTGCGCCGGGTATACGGTGCTGACCCTGGAAGTGTGGCTGAACGCCTACGGCAAACTCAAGGCCAGCACCCTGGCCTGGTCTTTGATCATCTGGGTTCCCGTCGGCTTATGGATTCCGGCCTTCATGCTGATGTCCACAGGCGCACTGCCATTTTAATTTTATCTGCCATTTATCATTTCAAACCAGCTGCCGGCGGCGTGAACAGCTCCGGCAGCCTTGAAAGGACGGAAACAACATGAAATCAGCACAGATTTTAAGGGGACTCCTGACGTGTTTTATTGTTCTTGCACTCAGCCTTCCCGCTTCAGCGGCAATTACCCTTTATGATAAAGATGAAACAACCTTCAGTGTTGATGGATCGTTCAACACCTTCTACGTTTACAGCCAGAGCGATAAAAATGCCGAGATGGGCGGACCTGATCGCGATCAGTCGCGGGTCAAAATGGGCTTTCTGCCCAACTGGATCGGTTTTAATTTCGGTAAACAGGTGGGAGACCTTAAATTAGGTGGTCGCTCGTCTTTCTGGGTCACAATCAATGACAGCGACAACAACTTAACGGAAACCGGTATTGATGTCCGGCAGTTCTAC
>NZ_JCBCBS010000003.1:0-1360 GCF_059864205.1 Pelovirga sp. | reverse complement strand
ATAGTAGGACTCAGAACCAGCAGCAATCAACACACAATAATCGGCATCGATTGATGACGACAGGGAATAAAGGCAAGAACAATAGATATATAAATGATCCAGCAGATATGAAATTGCTTTGGATAAGCGCCGGCGAAAATGAACCTCCACCGTATCAAAGGACAAACCCAAATGACGAGCCAGGGCGATGGCCTGATTACGATGCCCCGGTTTACCGTCGCTGAGGATCAAAGCACGTTGCAGTGCCTTGTCAGTCTCCATGAACCTGCTGATCCTGATCCAGATGTGGCTGCGCCTCATCAACCAACATAATGGGAATTTCGTCCCGAACCGGGTACTGTAAAGAGCAGGAAAAACAGATCAGCACATCTTTGTCGTGACCGGGATCAAGGGACTGATGGCATTGAGGGCAAACGAGAAGATGAAGTAGTGAATCAGAAATCGGCACTATTACCTCCACAGGATGCTACTGATCAGGCGCAGCAACTCCTGACCATTAGCAATATCAAGATCGAGACCGACGTAATAACAAGGTAATTCAAACATATTACCCGCCAGTTTGACAGCATCTTTTTCTGTGGTCAGCAATATGTCACAACCGGTTGCGCGAGCGAAAATAGACTGTTGAAGTTCGGTAGTGTAGACAACATGATCCGGTAAAGACAGGGTTCCCGCCGGGAACACCCCCAAGGTGCCAAGGGCTTGAAAAAACTGCTGGTTATCCGCCAAACCGGCAAAAGCAAAAACCTTCTTGTTTTTAATCAGACCGATGTCGCAACAACTACCTTCCAAACGGGTCACATTTGCGGATAATCGATGATGACTATAATAGGAGGGTAACCCGCCTATTGGCAAGGTGGGAGGTTCGCTTGTCCTGGTAAACAATAAGGCATCAGCACGCTTTAATGCCGACTTGCTTTCTCGCAATTTTCCTGCCGGGAGAGTCCAGCCATTACCGAAGGGGTCCTTTGCGTCCAAAAGCACCAGATCAACATCACGGGCCAATTGTCGATGTTGAAATCCATCATCGAGAACAATCACATCAGCAGCAGTATTGGCTTCAACATAACGTACACCATCAGCACGCCGTCGCGCGACAACCAGGGGACAGGTCGGGTTTCGGCGAGCTAGTAGTAAAGGCTCGTCACCGCATTGATCTGCTGTCATCAGCAGTTTCTCGCCATCAGAGACAAGAGCGACCTGCTGCTGATAACAACCGCCATAGCCCCGGCTGACAATCGCCGGTTTTTTTCCCATAGCTGATAAACCCTTGACCAGCCAGTCTACGGTCGGTGTTTTGCCGGTACCACCAGCGGCGAGGTTACCAACCGACACAACCGGCAATGACGAGCGGTAGCTG
>NZ_JCBCBS010000195.1:0-2489 GCF_059864205.1 Pelovirga sp. | reverse complement strand
AAGTCTACAATGAAAGTGATACTGTGGTCAATGCATAGGGGGAGTGGGATAGCAGTGACGAGTGATGAGTGATGAAGCAAGGGCGGAAAAACGGGTAATGAAATCAGTAAACCGTGAGCGGTGAGCGGAAAAAAAACATTAACGGAGAGCCAAGGGCGGGAAAAACGGGTAGTGGGTAGTGGGTTAAGATTTCCCACTACCCAGTACCCACTACCCACTACCCACTACCTAATTGTGTCGGTTTTATCTGCGTAACATCAGCATGCATCAGCGGCCACCAATGGCAGAGAGTAACACCAACTTCATTGCGCCGGCGTTGACATTTCTATTTCGGTCAAACTCCAGATGTAGTATAATGTCGAATGTAAGGAATCCTTTCTTTTGGAGCTGTTTATGTTGGCGAAAAAAACCAGTAAAAACCAGATTACATTGCCCAAGAAGATTGTCGACAAGTTTCCCGGTGTCGATTACTTTGACGTTCGCGAGGAGAAAGGTCAGATCCTGTTGTTTCCGGTTCGACCGGGCAGGGCGGATCAGGTTCGTGAAAAATTGGCTGAGCTGGGCATTGTGGCGGAAGATGTCACTGCTGCCATTGAATGGGCCCGGCGTAAATGAGTTTGAGGGTCGTTTTTGATACCAATGTGGTTGTTTCGGCATTGTTATTTGCTCATGGTCGATCGGCCTGGATCCGTCAATTGTGGGCAGAATTACATCCGTTAGTGTCACAGGATACTGTCGCTGAATTGATGCGGGTTTTAAGTTATCCTAAATTTCAACTTGAGCCTGCTGATATTGAGGCGTTGCTTGGTGAATATTTGCCGTTCACCACAGTTGTTGAAGTGCCGGTGTCAGAAGTCGATTTGCCAATATGTTCTGACCCGGATGATCAGATGTTTATCGATCTTGCCTATGCCGGTCATGCGGACATATTAGTCTCCGGTGATCAGGACTTGCTCGCCATTGTGGATTTATGCCCCTTCAAGATTCTGCCGCCCGGTCAGTTGCGATTGTATGTTCGTGAAGATGGGAGTGGGGAATGGGAAAGCAGTGATGAGTGAAGAGTAACGAGTAACGAGGCGAGGGCGGGAAAAACGGGTAATGAAATCAGTAAACCGTGAGCGGTGAGCGGTGAGCCGTAAGCGGAAAAAAACATTAACGGAGAGTCGGAGAGGAAAGGGCGGGGAAAACGGGTAGTGGGTAGTGGGAAATCAGTAAACCGTGAGCGGTGAGCAGTGAGCAGTGAGCCGTAAGCGGTAAGCCGTAAGCCGTAAGCCGTAAGCCGTAAGCCGCTCACTGTTTACCGTTCACTAAAGGTTTTCACCGCTCACGGCTCACCGTTCACGGTTCACGGTTTTATACAAATGACACCACGAAGTGGCAGCCCCCGCGTTAGCGGTAGCGCTTTAGTGGCTCAGTCTGCATGGGTAATAACCTTCACTTTGTCAGCCAACGTTAAAAAATAATCAGATGACCAGATATCCAGAACCTTGGCATCGGTGACGAAGCGTCTGATATCCTGTCTGGCGGAATTGATATCAACCGCTTTAATCCGTTCTTTAATCAGGGGTAAAAATGTTAGTCTCCTAAAGCAAGGAGTAAAGAAAGATCTGTCCAAGTATTTTTTTATTCATTAAGGCATTTTTCCAGAAAGTTGAGGATTCTGGCTTTGCAGCCGGCTTGTGCATATGTCTGAATTTTTGCGGGACTCAGTTCGGATAATTTTTCTTCATCCAGGCGTAAGTCTTCGAGCAACAGAATACGCATGGCTCTGGTCGAGTAAATATTGAGGTTGGGTGTGAGGACTAACCAGTCACAGAGGGCTTTTTCCGGTTCTGCTATCATAAAGCTGATTTTTTCACTGACTTTTAGTTGTTGAATGCCTTGCGCATAATATGTTGTTGGCAGTCGTTGGTAGGAAAAGCGCGCCAGACTGTTGTTAAATGTTTTCGCTCGTTTTGTGGTGACGCTGGTAATCTCTGCGACACCTTCAGGAATCAGACCAAAATAGGAGAGGGCAAATTCAAGAGAAACGTATGATGGTCCGTAGAGATGATTGGCTATCAACGGCAAGGAGACCGGCACCCCCGATCGTTTGGGAGAAACGACGTACATGCCGCGCTTTAGGGGCAGCAACTGGCCTTCGCTCAGCCAGCGATGAATTTTGAAATTCGGGGCCTGATACTCTGACAGGACAGATTGCAGAGTGCTGTGACGAATAACCATCCCCGCATAAGGTTTCAGTAAATCATCCATCGTAAATCCTTTGATTCTGATGGCTTGATTAGGTTTTAACTAATTATCTGCGCAGAATTACTGTTTTTAAGCTATATGATTTTGGGTAATTAGTCTACAGAATAAAAAGGCAAGGGCGGGAAAAACGGGGAGTGAAATCAGTGAACCGTGAACGGTGAGCGGTGAGCGGAAAAAAAAACATTTACGGAGAGGCGGAGAGGAAAGGGCGGGGAAATCGGGTAGTGGGTAGTGGGTAG
>NZ_JCBCBS010000178.1:0-3919 GCF_059864205.1 Pelovirga sp. | reverse complement strand
AGGCCAGTTTATACTTTTCAACGAGATCGGCCAGGCGCTGCAGATACAGCGGTTCGATCTTCTGCCAGGCCTGCAGGCGCAGTTGCTCAAGGGTTAAGGCCTCGGGATTGACATGGAGGCCTTCGGTCATCAGAAAAGGATTTCGGCTGATCTGGCGAAAAGGCCCGTGATACTCCTTGAGGGCCGCCAGCATCAACGGCAGACCGGAGGGACGTGAGTGATGCTCCAGAAGGTTCCGGTCAACGATCCGAAAAAATCGCTCCATATCGATGTCGACCTCTTCCTTTGCCGAGCCGTGGCCATGAAACATTGCTTTGCCGCTCCCTCCTCCCATACCGTAGGAGGCAACCGTTTGGTGCGGTTCGGTCAGCTCCGCTCCCAGCGCCTCGGTAATGGTTTGGGGTATGGTGGTCAATTCAACCGGATCAATGGCGTCACGATTGCCCTCATAGAGTTTGACTTTATGGCGGTTGAGGCTGACGATCTGGAAGCGGTCTGCGGATTGGAGTATGCGCAGCAACGGTTTGACATGAAAGCTGTCTGCAACCGTGACGGTCTCCTTGACTGGTCGTTGCAGCTCGAAAACCTGAAACACTCCGGGCGAGCCCAGAATTGCCAGGCCCTCGGTCCGGAGGTTCCAGAAGTCCTCATCATTGGCCAGCTTTTGGAATTGCGCCAGAAGCGCTTGGACTTCCCGAGACGGGTATTTTTCGCGTAAAGACTGTTCCACCTCCGACAAGAGGTTGCGATATCGGATGGGATCCTGAAGGCTGGCGGGGCGAAGCCGATGGGTTGGCTGATAGATGGAAATGCACGGTGGGCCATGATCGGCCAGAATCTGGGATAAATGGTCTGTGGTCAGTTGTCGCATGGAAACCTCCTCTGATTGTGCAGTTCAGTGTGTCCCGTCGCAATTGCGACCGGTACGGCAGTTGGGTATTCGCCCGTTGCCCTGTTTCCGAAACTCACGTCCTCCTTTTTGTTGTAATTTTTCTCTATTGATAATGCAAAGCAAGAGAAAAGTCCTGAAAAAAGAAATGCCGAATCTTCTATGGTCACAAAATTCAGTTGGATTTCCCCCCCCCTCACGCCGCAAGCGACCTGATCACTTGGTCGGGTAAGGTGGGCAGTTTTATGATGGCACGAAAGCCAGGAAGGATACGGTCGGTATTGTTATTCGAGCCATCAAACTCGGTTAATTTGATTGCCCCTTGGTCAGCGAACAGTTCCTCAAGATTGGCTTTCCCATTGAGTAAGGCATCCATGTAATCGGGATTCTCGAGGTTTCTGACCAGAGGTGTGGCTGCCAGCATGGTTTGTAATGCCCTCTGCATGGTATTGTTTCCTGTCCTGCGTCGATAACCGCGTTTTATGCCACGGAAGAATTGTTCCAGAATATTGTTTGTGCGCTGGGGATAGACGATGGCAGTCCCGCCGGGTGTTGCCACGGTGATGGGTTCAGCAAAGAGTTTGTCGTCGTACTTGTCGATCTGCGCGGCCATCTTCTGGCTGAGTGGGTCAACGGCCAGTTCAGGGTCCTCCGTCAAGTTGAGGCGGAACTTCTTGACCCCTTGACGGATGGTCGTCATATCGCCGATGCCACCTTCATCGTTGAGGCCCTTATCGCCACCCGCTGGGGCAAGGCGCATGGCCTCACGCAATCGATCAAAGACCTTGCAGCGGAGCCGTAATTCGTCCATAGCCTGACGGATTTCCTGGTCTTCGGCCACGAAGCATGCTTGCGTCAGCAGTTTAAAAATGGGTTGCTGTTGCGGAGACTCATCGTCGACCAAAAGGACATCGAGCAATTGGGGCATGCATTCCTCCAGGTCCAGCAATCGTTGGGTGAAGTCCATCAGCGGCCGATCAAAAGGGAAACCGTAACCGTCGCCGCATTGTTTGCCATGCAAAGCCCACAGCGTCAGCGAATAACATGCGGCTAAGGGCATGAGTTCGATGTCTTCTGGAGGTGCCGAGGTTTCAATCGCCCTGGCCAAGATTGCACATCGATCGCTCTGCGCGGCGAGTCGTTGCCGTATTTCCCGAACCAGTGCATGCAGTCGGGTGCTGGTAGCATGACTGCGCAGACCCTTGCGTAACCGGGCATACGCCGGTTCAAGAAAATCCTTGCCAATATCGCGAAGAAAATGAAAGTGGCAGATGAAGTCGCGTGCTCCGGGGAACACCTCGGCAACCGCTTTGCCGATGCCGCTCCCCATGTCACGGACACAGGCCAAGGGAGCCCCGTAATCGTCCTTCACCTGCCGCAGAAAAGGAACGATATGGTCGGTATGTTCGCTTGGCATTTTCACACTGGCAAGCACGAATTGACTCAGACTGTCCAGGCCCGTCATCAGGGCCGGCGACCCGCCATCACGAGTGGCGTCGAGGTGGAGAACGTAGCCTCCGGCCATGGTCATCGTGTGACGAATCCGGGGGACGGCGCGACTATGAGCAAGAGCCAGGCATGTGATAAATTTGCGGCCCAGATACTCGATTTCCGAAGAACAAAGGCGGACATTACGAGCGATCAACTCAGTGCGTACTTCCTGCACGGTGCGAAGCCGCTGATACATGGCACGGCCGACAAACACCAGGATGTCATAGCCGACATTGCTGCGAGGTGGGACCAGTGTCGGCAAGACCTCTGAGGAAAAAGTCCGATGACAGCCAGGGCATCGCATCACCGTCTCGTGGGCGACGAATGGACCGGTCAGAGTCAATACGTTCTTTTTCCTGGTTTTCTGCACCGTCGGTTGCCGGCCGCAACATGTCGTAACCTCCGGCACAAAACGAAGGACCGGCGGTCGTGGAAACAACATCGCAGGGGCGATCTCACGCACCGTTTGCTCCTGCCAGTATTTCAAGGCCCCTAAGGCAATGGCGCAGCAGGCTGGGTCGTTTTTTTTAAACCGTGCAAAGCGAAAAGCGCTTCGACTTGCGTTGCCTTGAGGAGAATTCTTTGGCGGCGTCCCACGACCGTGGCCAATTGCTCGAAGTTGAGCTCGGGATGACGGATAACCTCGGCCAAAATAAAGACCGCTATCTCCGCCGGCAATGGTGCGGCGGGATGATCTTCGTTGGCCAAGACGAGCAGTTGACCGGACTGAATGGGTGGATCGACAGCGAGGTACACATGAAGTCGTCCGGATTTGCGGCGCTCGAGTTTGCCCTGCCGCCATAACTGCACCAACACCGAATGACAACGATTGTGGAGTATTTCGCCCAGTTGTTGGGCGGTCATTCCCCCGGGACTGCGCGTGACCAGATGGATGATGGTGGCGGTCAAACTGCCGGCCCGAGAAAAACCAATGAGATCGTGGAACCAAAGACCGTCGCGGTTGAATCGCGGGATCGACCGCAGGGTGTACCAGCGACCATTGTGCGTGAAAGAGCTGTAGTATCCGGCTTCGCTCAAAAACCGCCGCGCTGATGGCACCGAGTAGCCCAACTCGGCGGCAAGCGGTTCGATCATCCAGCAGGATTGTTGGGTAAACAGCGTGATAAGGAACTGCGTTGGCGGTATCGGATCGGACGGCATGTGGCCCTCTTGATAAAGTATTGCATGAAGAGCTGAGAAGCTTGCTTTCGTGCAATACTTTATCATAAAAATGCCTTGTGAGCAACTCCTGCCGTGTTGGTGCAAACCGGGGATCCATCCTGGTTATTTGATTTGATTTCGGTGGGTTAAGCAGATCCTTCATCTCGATAAGGCAGTATGTGTGCAGTGGAAACTGTAGACGGCAGTGATAAAGTATAGCATGCGAGTGTCCGATAACCACTTGATATTACTTAGCCCAACTGAATTTTGTGATCATAGGCTTATTCATGTACGAAATTTTTTTCAGATGCTCGATCAGTTTCTCCACCACAAAGACAGGCCGCGGCCTTTTTAACAGAACCTGGTACATCGTTGGCC
>NZ_JCBCBS010000175.1:0-7836 GCF_059864205.1 Pelovirga sp. | reverse complement strand
AACCGCTGGTGTTGGAGGTGAGGATTGCTCCCGGCGCCAGATGGGGGATCAGTTTTTCGAGCAACTGTTTTTTGATCGGCAGATGTTCGATGACAACCTCAATCACCCAATCACAATCCTTGAGTTGCGGCAGATCATCCTCGAGGTTACCGACGCTGATGCGCCCGGCATATGCCGGCAGGTAGAATGGGGCCGGTTTCATCTTCATCAGTCCGGCCAGCCCCTCAGCGGCGATCCGGTTACGCACCTGCGGACTCTCTATGGTCAGCCCCTGGGCCTTTTCGTTGGCATTCGGTTCTTTGGGGACGATGTCGAGGAGCAGGACATCGAGTCCGGCGTTGGCCAGATGGGCTGCAATGGTGGCTCCCATGACGCCGGCACCCAGAACGGCGACCTTTTTGATCTGTCTCATTGTTCACCTCCGTTGGCCAGATAGAGTGCTTCTATCTGCTCTTTGTGTATGGCGTAGATGTCCTTGCGTTTCTGTTTCATGGTCGGGGTTAACTCGCCTCCTTCAATGGAAAACTCCCGGGGCAGCAGGGCAAACTTTTTAATGGTTTGATAGGAGGGTTGGGTCTGGTTGAACAGATCAACCCGCTCTTTGAAGAGCTCCAGCACCTGGCGGTTGGCAACCAGCTCGTCGACCGCCAGGTAATCGAGCTTCTCCCGCTGGGCCAGTTCGATCAAGCGCTCAAGGTTCGGCGTCAATAGCGCGACCAGGTAAGGCTTGCGGTCGCCGTGAACGTAGACCTGGGAAATATATTTATCCAGCTTCAGGGCATTTTCCAGCGGCTGGGGGGCGATGTTCTTGCCGGCGGCGGTGATGATGATCTCTTTTTTACGGTCGACGATCGTGACAAACCCCTGGTCATCGATGGTGGCAATATCACCGCTTTTAAACCAGCCGTCAGCCATAGCGGCGGCCGTTGCCGCCTCATCTTTATAGTAACCCTGCATCACCTGCGGGCCCTTGATCAGCAGCTCGCCATCTTCAGCCAGTTTCAGCTGTGTCCCTTCCAGCGGGATGCCGACCGAGCCAAAGCGCAGATGTTGACGGTTGTTCAGGGTGACCGCCGGACTGGTTTCGGTCAGTCCATAGCCTTCAAAGACCGGCAGGCCGATAATCCACATGAACTCGTTAATGGTTTTGTCCAGCGGCGCTCCGCCGCAGATGAACGAGCGCAGGTTGCCGCCGAACTTTTCGCGGATCTTGCTGAATACCAGTTTGTCATAGATGCGGTATTTCAGCCCCAGCAGGCCCACCGGC
Organism: Pelovirga sp.; assembly: GCF_059864205.1. Lineage (NCBI taxonomy): Bacteria > Pseudomonadati > Thermodesulfobacteriota > Desulfuromonadia > Geobacterales > Geobacteraceae > Pelovirga > Pelovirga sp. Next base: position 6,569 of record NZ_JCBCBS010000175.1, on the reverse strand, counting down.
TGATTGTTGATGTAGCGTCTGCGCACATATTCGCGCCCGATGTCAATGGCGCGGTGAAACAGATTGCGTTTGAAGGGCGAGCTCTGGTGGATGCTTTCGTAGATACGTGAATGGATTTTTTCGAACAAGCGCGGCACGCTGACGATGAAGGTGGGCTTGATTTCAAGGATGTTTTCAATAACGGTGTTAACGCTTTCAGCAAAGGCGATGTGACTGCCGAGGAGCAGGGCACTATGGTAGCCGGCGGTCCGTTCGAGGACATGACTTAAGGGCAGGAAGCTGAGAAAAACGTCTTCCGGATGGATGCCGCCAAGGTGCTGATGGCCGATGGTGGCATTGCTGAGCAGATTGTACTGGCTCAGCATCACCCCTTTGGGTTCGCCGGTGGTTCCGGATGTATAGATCACCGTCGCCAGACGGTCGGGCGTAATCGCATCAATCTCCTCTTCAATCTGGGTTTTCTCCTCTGCCGTCAGGGGGTGGGAAACCTCGGAAAGTTGATTGAGGGTGTAGACCGGGAGCTTGAGGTCACCGAGAAAGCGCTCGAAAGAAATAACCAGCTCAACCTGTGGTAGCTGATCGCGCACACCGAGAAGTTTTTCGTACTGCTGGCGCCCTGAGACAAAGACGATTTTCGCAGCGCAATGATTGATGATGTAAGCGGCCTGGGCGCCGGTATTGGTAGCGTAGATTGGAACACTTGTCCCTCCGGCGGCCTGAATACCGAAATCCGCAATGGCCCAGCCAATACGATTTTCGGAGAATATGGCGACATTATCACCGAACTGCATCCCGGCTTTACGCAGGCCGCGCGCCGTCATCAGCACCCTGATGTAGAATTGCTGATAGTTCAGGCTGATATAGCTGCCGCTGCGTTTATTGCTGAGGGCCGGCCTGGCGCCGTGGAGTTCAGCGGTTCGGCGCAGCATCTGCGGCAAGGATTGATAGGGACTGTTCAGATGAGGTGTGCTGGACATGATCTGAGCCTCTCCCGGAGATGATAACGCTGCGTCAATGCCAATCAGTTCGTGTCGTTGTTGTTCAGTCTATCTAACCTTAACGTTCACGTCAAATTAAAAATAAAACGTTTTTATATTTATTTGCACGGGTTTTTGTCACGCTGCTCGTGTCCCGTTTGGTTAGTCCGTTTAGATAATTCTGAGGTATTTTGGTCGTTGGCAAGGTTCGTCGACGCAGGTCTAGTCCCTGCGCTAAACCGAGGAGACGTAACGCAGCCAGCGGCCAAAAGGGCCAGAATTAATAGATGGAATTAACCAATCGGGGCACTAGGGTTGCGCGGCTTTGTTTTTGGGTAAGAGCAGGCAGGCCAGTGCCGGCAGCAGCAGGATAGCACCGAGCATGTTGACCAGAAACATGAAGGTCAACAGGATCCCCATGTCAGCCTGAAATTTGAGGGGTGAAAAAATCCAGGTGGCGACGCCGATGGCAAGGGTGACCCCGGTAAATACAACACCGTTTCCGGTGACCGCCAGGGCATGCAGATACGCTTGTTGCAGGGACATTTCCAGGTTCATGTTGCTGCGCAAACGGCTGAAAATATAGATACCGTAGTCAACTCCGACGCCAACTCCTAAAGCAACTACCGGCAGGGTCGAAACCTTCAGGCCGATTTCCAGCAGACTCATCAGCGCATAGGCGAGCAGCGAGACCAGCCCAAGGGGCAGGACAATACAGAGAACCGCCCTGATCGAGCGGAACTGGACATAGCAAAGCAGAATGACCGCACCAAAGACATAGAGCAGAATGGGAAACTGGGCCGCCGAGACCTCTTCATTGGTCGCTGCCATGACCCCGACATTGCCGGTCGCCAGACGAAAAGAGATGTTTTCATCGGCTTGTTGCCGGCGGTAATTTTTCACCTCCGCGACGATCCGATCAATGGTTTCGGCTTTATGGTCCTCGGTGAAGATCATGATCGGCATGACGCTGCAATCGGAGTTGAGCAAACGACTGCTGGTCGGAACATACCCAACCGCCTGCACCATGCTTGACGGATTGCGTGGTAACACCCGCCACTTAAGGCTGCCTTCGTTCCAGCCGGAATAGATGGTTTTGGCGATTCCCGGCAGCCCGACCACCGATTGCACTCCGGGAACATTGTTCATGTGCCAGGCAAAATCATCAATAGCGGTCATAATACCATGATCAATACAGCCATCGGCGTCGGTTTCGACGATCACTGACAGCAGATCAACGCCGATGGAAAAGTGGCTGGTAATGACCTCACTGTCGATGTTGTAGCGCGAATCGGTACGCAGTTCCGGTACGCCACGATGCATGTCACCGATCTTGACATCAGCGCCTTTCCAGGCGCCAAAAGCGAAAAGAACCAGGGCTATGCCGATGATGATGCGCGCCGGGCGCGGTTCAGCGGCTTGTTCAAAAAACCGCCACACCGGTTTGAGAACCTGAATCTGCTGATTGACCCGGCGATTATAGCGGTTACCGGTTCTGACATAGGAAAGCAGGATCGGAAGCAGAACCAGATTGGTCAGAATGATGGCAGCAACGCCAAGACTGGCAGTGACCGCCATCTCCTGGATCACCTGGATTTCGATCAGGCGGATGGTGATAAAGCCGATGGTGTCACTCGCCAGGGCAACAAAGCCGGGCAGCAGCAGTTGCCGAAAACTGGCCTTGGCGGCATCCATCCGCTCGGCTCCGGCCCGGACTTCGGCGGTGTTGGCAGTAATCATCTGCACCGCATGACTGACCCCGATGGCAAAAATCAGAAAAGGTACCAGCAGCCCCATGGGGTCGATTCCATAACCGAGAACCGGCAGCATGCCAAGTTGCCAGATTACTGCCGTTAGGGAACAGGCCAGGGGGATCAGGGTGAGGATCACTGAGCGGGTGTAGAGAAACACCAGGATCGTGGTGATGATAAAGGCGATCAGAAAAAACAGGACGACCCGCTGGGCACCATCGGCAATATCGCCGACCACTTTGGCAAAGCCGATGATGTGGACATCGATCCGGTCGCTCTGATACTGGTCGCGGATCTTTTCTTCGAGCAGGTGAGAGACGTGGATAAAGTCGAGCCGTTCGCCGCTGCCGGGATCAATTTCCAACAGTTCGGCGCTGATCATCGCACCACTGAAGTCGGTGGCGACCAGACGCCCGACGATGCCGGCTTTCAGAATGTTTTCGCGAACCCGCTCAAGACCTTCTTCCGTCGGGGTAAAGTTGGCCGGGACCACATTGCCGCCGGCGATGCCGTCTTCAACTACTTCGGTATAGCGAACATTGGGGGTGAACAGGGAGCTGACCTGGGAGCGATCAACGCCGGGGATGAAGAACACGTCATCGGTTGCCTGCTCAAGGATTTTGAAAAAATCGGCGGTAAAGATATCCCCCTCTTTGACCATCAGGGCGATCATCACCCGGTTAGCGCCACCGAATTCCTGACCATGCTCAATGTAGGTCTGCATGTACTCATGTTCGAGGGGGAGCAGTTTGGCAAAGCCGGCATCGATGCGCAACTGGCTGAGGGAGAACCCCATCAGCAGGGTAATAACCAGAAAAATTGCCAGCAGCAGGGGGCGCTTGCCGAAAACTAAAGATTCCAGCAGGTTGGTGATCCAGTCGCGTTTCATGTTTTTCTCTTGTCGAAAACTACGGTTAGCGGAGCAGGGATGACGGCAGCAGGGTGACACCAAAGTCGCCAACCGCAACGATCCGTCCGTCAGCCGTTGCCAGCAACTTGCTGAAACCCTTGCGCTCCGGCTCCTCGTGACAAATAACGCTTAAATCCTCTTCAGCAACCAGCAGTAGAGTGCCGCTTAGTCCCGCTATCACCAGGGTGCCATCGGTAAGCTGCACGGCGCTGTTCAGGCCGGCATCGGTGTCGGTGTCAAGCTGGATCCAGGTTTCCCCACCATCGTCTGAATGAAACAGATTGCCCCGTAAGCCAAACAGCAGCAGTTGATCATCGGCGAACGGAAGGAGGCCGAAAAACGAACCCTCATAGTCCGGATAAAGTTCATCAAAGGTTTCACCATTGTCTCTGGACTGGTAAACCATTCCCGCTTCAGCAGCGATGTAGATGGCCGCGCCGCTGGTGACGATGGCGTTCAGGTGCAAATCGTCTTCACTGATCCAGCGCTGTTCCCAGGTGCGGCCACCGTCCGTCGACGCAAAAAAGGTTCCGTAGGCACCGACGGCAAAGGCGGTATGTTCATCGATAAACAGAACATCCAGCAGTGGCGGCTGCTCGTCACGGTCTTCATAGACGAGTTCCCAGCGGTGGCCGCCATCTTCGGTGCGTAGAATGGTCAGGTCATGGCCGACTGCTAAGCCGTGCAGACGGTCGATAAAGGTCACGGCGGTGAGGGTTGCCCGGGTCGGCACGATGATCTGCTGCCAGCTCCGACCGTGATCGCTGCTACGCAGGACGTGCCCACGCTCACCAATAACGACCAGATCGTCACCCGCTTTTGCGCCCCCCAGCAGCAGGGATTGGGCCGCCAGACGGGCGGGAACCGAAGTCAGCTCGGCGGTGACAGAGATCGGCACCATGGTGAGGATCAGCAGGCAGATTAGACCGAAGAGGTGATTTTTTTTCATGACGCTGCTCATAACATTCCTGCTATGTCAATTGCGATGGGTTTGTCGGGGCGAAAAATATTTCACCCCTACGGCCTGAAAACAAGGGAGGAAATTGAATCCGTGTAGTAGGGGCGATTCGTGAATCGCCCCTACGGGATATGATCTGGTATATCGTCTGGGCAGGTTTTCTTGCCTGTCCCGATTCTATGATCAGCGCTGACCGGCGCGGCGCAGGGCCGCCTGGGAAAAGTCCTGCTCACTCAAGGTCACATCAAAATTATAGGTGGTCGACTCGTTGTCCATGCCGATGGCCAGATAGCGCCCCGACTGTAGATCATAGTGGGCTTCCACTGTCGTCCAGTAGGTCGGTACCTCGTAATAGTTGAGGCCGTGCCCTTCCGATACCCGCCACAGCTGGTCGCGGTTGTCGTAGAGGTCGGCGGTGACGATCTGCCAGGAATCTTCATCAATATAAAAGGTGCGCTTTTTGTAAAGATGGCGCGAGCCGTCACGCAAAGTCGCTTCGATGACCCAGACCCGATGCAGTTCATAGCGCAGATGTTCGGGGTTCAGGTGCAGCGGGGTCAGCACGTCGGCATATTTAAGCTGATTGCTGTGAAGCTTATAGCTGTTGTAGGGAACGTACAGCTCTTTTTTACCGATCAGTTTCCAGTCGTAACGGTCGGGAGCGCCGTTGAACATGTCAAACTGGTCGGTGGTGCGCAGGCTGTCGGAGGCCGTGCCGGGGTTGTCATAGGCGACATTGGGGGCGCGGCGGACGCGGCGTTGACCGGGATTGTAAACCCAGGCGCTGCGCGGTTCGGCCACCTGGTCGAGGGTTTCATGAACCAGCAGCACTTCACCGGCCAGGCGCGCCGGAGCGGTGACCTCCTGACGGAACATGAGGATGCGATTGTTCATCTTCTCTTCGGTCATCCCTTCCTGGGAATAGATCAGGCTGAACATGTCCTCAAACTGGACCAGGGTGTAGGCACCGCCGCGCGTCAATGCTGCCTGGGCAATGCTGCGGGTAGCAAAGGCGCCGCGATAGCGCAGCATGTGATTCCACAACACTTCAATACCGCTTTTGGGAATCGGGAAGGGGATGCCGATAACGGTACCTCTGACGCCGTCGCCATTGTTGACCAGTTCAGCGGTCCGCGCGACCTCTTTAGTGGCATCATAAATGCGCTGGGGCACTGAGGCACTACGGCGGGTCGGATAAACATTCATCTTAAAGGTATCGTAGTTTTCCAGCAGGGCCTGATGGCCGACGGTCAGTTGGTCACGATACTGTTCGATATTGGCGGCGGTGATGGTGAACTGGATCTGATCATTGGCATAGGGGTCAATATGGTGTTGGCCTTTGACATAACCGGCAGGTGGAGTAGTGATTCCCCCTTCCCAGGCGGGAATGGTACCGTCGGCGTTGCCGGCGCGTTCAGCGCCGAAGGGGGTCAGATCCTGCCCGAGGCGGGCGGCTTCTTCAGCGGAAATGGCGGCAAGGGAAAGTCCGGCTGTCGCTGTGACCAGCAGAACGGCGGCTATCAGGATGAATGCTTTTTTCAGCATGATGGTTGCTCCTTCAATTTAAGTTGTTTTGACTGGGGTGATCACAGATCCCATGTCAAGGGACGCTTTTCGTCGTCCATGACCGCTTGATTGTCGCCGTTCTGGCGACAAACACCCTTGTCATGGGACCTGCGATCCCCCGATGATCCTGCTCGTTATCAGAAAAAGTACTTGATCTCAGCGGCCAGAAAGTCACGGTCGTTGATCAGGTTGTAACGTCCGGCACCAAAGAAATCGGTGTAGCTGATATCGGCCATCCACTTGTTCTGATAGTTGGCGCCAAGGCCCAGGGTGATGGCTTTACGACCTTCAACAAAGTTGCCGCCGGGGCCGGGGGTTGTGCCGTTGACATCGTGCGCCCAGGCGACCCGTGGCGACAGGGTGACGGCACCGATGGCGTTGTTGAAATCGAGCTTGGCCACCATGCG
>NZ_JCBCBS010000136.1:0-14530 GCF_059864205.1 Pelovirga sp. | reverse complement strand
AACAGAAACGGCCACCAGGAGGTAAGCCCCGCGCTGGTAAGGCGCCAATAGCCTTCAATCAGGACAATCTTGCTGCCGATAATCTGCTCAAGCCCGGGATAGGCCCACTCTGCCGGCAGCAGCCAGGCCCAGGGCAGGGCGATCCAGCGTACCAGTTCGGCGAGAAAAAGATCGGTCAACGGCAGGGTCGACTGCCAACCGAAGGCGATATCAGTGAAACTGATTTTGGCCAGCAGAGTCAGCAGCACCCCAAGATTAAAGCCGCTGCCGGCCAGCTGTAGCAGGATAAAGGCCGGCCACAACAACAGATTGCCGTAGATCTGGCGGAGTTGCTGCAAACTACCTGATGCGGCCTGCAGGTCAAGTCGTCGCGTAGCGGGCAGGTGTTTCTGTGAACGTCTGAAAAGAGAGGTAAAGAGTCTGGCCAGGGCGCGGGTGAGCAGGGTATAGAGGACGGATTTTGGGCCTTTCCCCTGGCGCAGCAAGCGATAACCGAAGAGCCCGAGGTTGAGGATGACCAGCAGCAGTTGCACGAGGATAAAGATGGCAAAAAAACCGGATACATTGACCGGCGTGGTGCCGTCATAACGGAGAAAGGATGCCGCCAGGCCGCTACCCGCCAGCAGACTGAGCAACAACAGCAGTCCAGCACTCAGGGAGGTGGCTTCCTGCCAGATCTGCCCCGGTAGAGGCAGTTGCTGCCGCTGATATTCCTGACGACGGGCACAAAGCCAATGGCCGGCCAGCGTGGGCGTGGAAGGTTCAGCGCTCACATCAAGCCCGGTGGCAATATAAATGGCACGGTCGCGCCGGCGCAGTTCAGTATCATCGCCCTGTTCAAGACGTGGTTCATCACGCTTGAACAGAAATTCAAGGTCAAGGATATCAGGCAGAGAAAATAATGGTTTCATTGACGGCGGCGCTATCGGATTGAGATACTGTTAATTGAGTGTGTCTGTTCTTACACCGGATTGGGAATCCTATGTCAAGGGACGCGATTGTTTCCCGCCGGGTCATCCATGACCGCTTGCTGTCGCCGTCCATGGCGACAAACACCCTTGCCACAGGATCCCCGACCCTGCGCAAGGGCAGAGCTGAATAGTTACAATACATTTTCATTGTGCCGGAATCATAACAAAAAACCGCCGGTTGCGACAGCCTGTTGCTGCAACGTCTTACCCGGGAGGTTCATCATGCATGATCTGTTCAACCATCCGTTAATCTCGCAACGTTATTTTTTTCCGCGCCGGGGATTTTTGTCTGAGCCTTTTATGGTGGAGGTCGAAGGGGCACAACTCGGCTGTTATTACCATGAGGTTGATCCGCAGGCCAAAACCCTGGTGCATTTTCACGGTAATGGCGAAATTGTCGATGACTGGCTGGATGGCTTCGTCGAGGCCATCGCTCATGCGGGACTTAACTGCTTTCTGGCAGAGTACCGTGGTTACGGTAGGTCAACCGGCGAACCGCAGCTGGGAAAGATGCTGGAGGATGTCAAGGCAACAATTGCCGCTTTGCCGCTTCCGCCCGAGCAGTTGCTTATTTTCGGACGCAGCGTCGGTGCTATTTTCGCTCTGGAGGCGGTCCGACTCTTTCCGGATGTGGCCGGACTGGTGATCGAGAGTGGTATCGCCGATGTGCGCGAACGTCTGCTGTTACGGGTGCACCCGCAGGAGCTGGGAGTCAGTTTGCCGGAATTTGATCGAGCCGTCGATGCTCATCTCAATCATCAGCGCAAAATCGCTGTTTACCCGGGCCCGCTGTTGGTGATGCATACGCGCAACGACGGGCTGGTAAGTGCCCGGCACGCTGAAAAGCTTTATCAGTGGGCTCCCGGACGCAAGGAATTGAAGATTTTCCCCCACGGTAATCATAACGACATCATGTCCGTTAACACCCGCGAGTATTTTTCAACCCTTCAGGGTTTTATCGCCACCTTGTGACAGGATTTTTATGGGGCTGATAAAGGGTATTTGCTCGGCGTCGGGTCGGGGTGGCGCTGAATAATTACGATGAACGCAGGGTTAATGCCGCGCTGAGTTCGTTGAGATCAAAAGGTTTAGCCAGCACCGCACAAAATCCGTGTTGCCGATAATTAGCCATAATCGGATCCTGAGAGTAACCGCTTGACACAACAATGCGGGCGTCAGGGTCAAGGGCAAGAATTTCCTGTGCTGCTTCTTTGCCGCCTTTGCCACCGGGGACGGTGAGGTCAAGAATTGTCAAACAGATGGGAGGTTCTTTGTCTAGATATTCCCGATACAGACGAACGGCCTCTTCTCCGTCAGCCGCCGCCAGCGATTCCAAACCGAATTCCTCGAGCATCAGACAGATGGTCTGGCACACCGGTTCCTCATCATCCATCACCAGCACCTTGCCCTGAAGTCTGTTGTTCGCAAGCTTTTCAGCTTGGACTTTGAGCTCCTGTCGTTTTTTCGCTGAGGCTGGCAGGAAAATGCCGAAGCTGGTGCCTTGTCCAGGTGATGAGTCAACCTGAATGTGGCCTTCATGTTTACTGATAATTGAGTGAACGATAGACAACCCCAGGCCGCTGCCCTGAGGTTTGGTGGAAAAGTAGGGGTCAAAGACCTTGTCGATGATTTCAGCGGGGATCCCCTCACCCTGATCGCTGATGCTCACCCGTATGTATTGTCTGGCGGGATCAAGAGGTGTGCCGACTATTTCATCCGCATCAGCAACAGCGCAGGAGACGGCAACAACCCCTCCTTTCGGCATTGACTGTACGGCATTAAGGATCAGGTTCTGAATCACCTGACTGATCTGATTGATATCGACATCCACCAGCGGCAGTGCATCGGCAAAATCGTATCGGCAGGATACTTCTGCCCCATGGAGAATGAAATCTGTTGAATCCTTGATAATTTCCAGCAGAGAGGCTGTTTGTCTGATCGGTTGCCCCCCCTTGGCGAAAGTCAGGAGTTGTCTGGTCAGATCGCGGGCACGCAGGGACGCTTTGGTCGCATCTTCGAGGCGTTTACGGGTTTTTTCCGCGAGATTGGAATCCAGTAAAGACAGATCGATATTACCAAGAATCGCGGAAAGCATATTGTTGAAATCGTGGGCTATACCGCCGGCCAATAAACCGAGGGACTCAATTTTTCTGACCTTCTCGAGTTCACGTTCGAGGCGATATTGATCGGTGACATCACGGAATACCAGTACCACGCCGATGGTTTCCCCACTACTGGTGATAATGGGTGCACCACTGTCAGCGATACTGCGCTTTTCTCCATCGCGGGATATAAGCGCAGTATGGTTCGCCAGGCCAACTGTCTGCCCCGAGGAAAGCACTTTTTTCACCGGATTTTCGCAGGGTGCGCCGCTCAGCTCATTGATGATGTTGAAAATCTCATCAAGGGAACGACCTGTTGCTTCGTTGTTGTTCCAGCCGGTGAGTTGTTCGGCAATTGGATTCATCCGCATTACTCGACCATTGGTGTCGGTGGTGATGACCGCGTCCCCAATGCTGTCGAGGGTGACGGCGAGTTGCTCTTTTTCGGCGGCAAGGGCCCGCTCGGCTTCTTTTTTGTCAGTGATGTCGGTCGCTATTTCAAGCCGTACCGTTCGCCCGTCGACCCAATTGATGGCTCGATCTATGATGTAGTACCAAAGCTGGTTTCTGGTGTTATGAAATTCCCAGGTATGGATGCCGGCAGGTTGTCCTTGCGCGTCAATCAATAAATGGTTCGTACAAAAAGGGCATGGCCCTGATTGATCCGATTGAATTGCCCGCCAGCAGACCTGGCCGGTGACATCACCAAAAATCTTTCTGCCATGGCGGTTAATAAAAAGAACTTCGTAGGTCTGCATGTCGGCGACGTAGACCAGCGCATCAAGGCTGTCCATAATCAGGCGAACGCGCGCTTCACTCTCCCTTAAGTTGTTGTGGTTGGCCTTGATCTTGGTTGCCATTTCGTAAAAGACATCGGTCAGTGTTGCTATTTCCCTTGGGGCAACACGAATAGATGGCCGCTCGGGGAGGGCTCCGGATGCTAGATCGCGGCTGAACTCGGCAAGGGTTGTTATCGGCTTGACCAGGGTGACACGGCTCATGCGCCAGGCCAGGAACAAGGTTGCAATCATGGCGGCGGCCAAGAGCAACAGATTGCGTGTCAGAATGGAGTTGGCGGATTGGAGAATTTCCTGCTCGGAGATGCCTGCCCATACGTAGGCATAGGCAGGTGTGTCTGGATTCAGACTGATGGGTTCAAAAGCGATGACACGTTGCGTGCCATCCGACCCGCGGCTTTTGAATAATCCTGTTTCCATCGCCGCTTGGGCCTTATTCCAGGCTTCTTGTGAAACGGGTTGTCCGATCGGGTTAGTGTCCGGGCGTGTGGGGGCATAAAAAAGCCGGATACCCTGATGATCTGTAATCGCAATTAGGGATTGATCGGAGAGTTGAGGAATATCCTGCAAAGTCGAAAAGCGTGAGAGATTAACGGCGGCGGTTAATACTCCACGGACTTTCCCGTCGACAGTTCTGACCGGGTAAGCAAATGCTAAAGCGGGTTCAATGATACCGACTCGTGCGATGATGTATTCACCAACAGCAAAATCATTGCCGGCAATGGCTTCGTTAAAGTGCTTGCGATCCGCCAGGTTGATGCTTTCAAAGGGAAAGGCAGCAGCTAACACATCACCGCTTAAGTCAGTCAGGGTGAAGTTCTGAAAATCGGGATTCTGTTTGATCAGAGATTGAAATATCTTTTCGCCGGCAGCGAGGTCAAAGGCCTGGATTTCCGGCAGCAGCGCGAGGGTAGAAAGGATGCTACGGCTGGTATTGACAAGATCCAGCTGTGCTTGTGCCATACTGTGGGTGAGGAGTTGAACGTTTTTTTCAGCAGCTTTAATGGCGATTTGCCGTTGTTCAAAACCGCTAAAGAGCAAAATGCTGAAGGCGGGAATCAATGCGATAATCAGCAATAGAGCAAGATTTCTGCCGATGGATCCCTCGAGCCAACACTTCATGCAAAAGCCCCCGGCGTGGTTTATGGTGCGCAAACTTTTTATATAAAACGATTTTTCGCATACTAGCATCTGTTTAACGCAACTCCAAATATTTATTGTAGTCACTTAATGCTTGCCGTGCCATGGGTAGCGTGGCTATACTTATAAAACTAAACTAATGTTGTGGTCGGGTCGTATGTCCCAGGATTCATTTCTTATTGTTAAGCAATATCCGCAGCCGCCGGAGCGGTTTGAGGATTTTCTGCGCCTGCTGTTCGAACGTCACCAGCTCGACATGTTTCAGGGTCGTCAGCGGCTGCTTGGCCGCAGCCTGGCCCAGCTGGCACAGGGGGCGCGCAACGAGCTGGAACAGATCTCGGCATCCCTGTCCGAAGCAGGTCATGTTCATTGGCTGATAGACCCGGTACCGCCTGCTTTTGCCCCCCGACGAATCTATGGACTCGAAACCTCCAGCAGCGGGGTGGTGTTTGCCTGCCGGGATGAAGAGATCGAGTTTGCTCAAGGTACAAGTGTTCTGGCGGTGCTGGCTGATGTCTCTGGGGGGCTGGCGGACAAGCTCATGGCACGTATACTGGCCGGCAACGCCTACCGTGGACGTGAGGCGATGCAAGCTGAAGGCCCGCAGCAACTGTTCAGCATGATTCTCCAGGGACAACCTGTTCTTGATTTCTATCGCCTCGACGAAAACAAAAAAATAACTGCAGCGGTGCGGGTTTTCCCCGGGCGCTTCAACCCCCAGGGGCTGGGCGAAGCCGCCACCTTGAGCAGTCGCAAAAATCTTGAAGCGCTGCTTACATTGATGGAGGAACAATCCGCCGCTTTTCAACTCCATGTCGATCTCGGGGTGGCCCTGTTGCCGGGTTGTCAGTTGCGCCGCGCGGATAAAAATGATCAGGATGCCCTGCGCCATAACCTCAATCGCATGACCCGCTATGGCTGGTTGATGGCCGATCTGTGGCGCCATGGTTCACTGCCGCGCCAGACCGGCGGCAACCTGAATCAAAATGTAGGATCAGGCGGGTTGGGAACCCTGCTGGCGGCCCCACTAATGGCCAGCGGAGAAATAGACCGGGAAGCAACTGTGGGGGCGCATCCCCTGATGGATGAATTGAGGGATGACATTACCGCCGCTACGGGTGATCCTGACAAAACCGGATCGAACAACCGGCAGAACCTTGCGCGGCGGTCAACGATCCCGATGTTGCCGGCGCCTCCGCCAAATTCCCCCGCGGCCTGGACCGCACAACGCATCTGGACACTGATCTTAGTTGCTGGTGGTTTTATTGTCTTCTTCCTGCTGTTACTGGCTGATCGCAGTGATCTGATTGACCAGATCGCTTACCACAGTATTGCTTCCGGTGCGGTGCCCTTTGTTCTGGCTGTTTTGTCTTCTGGTTATGGATTTTACCATCTGCGCATCAAACGCAAGATCGAGAATACCCCCACCAGCCGGATCCGCTCCGTTGCCATGGGAATGGTAGAGGTCAAGGGCAAAGCCCTGCGCAAGTATGCCCTGGTGGCCCCCATGTCGCATACGCCCTGTGTGTACTATCGCCTGACCCGCTATCGCAAGGACAAAAATAACCGGTGGCAGGCGATCAGTGTCACCTCCAGCGATAGCGCTTGTTTTTTTCTTGAAGATGGCACCGGTCGCATCGAAATCAATCCTGCCGGTGGTCGGGTACGTGCCGGAACCCGGCAGGAAGGTTTCCCCGGTCAGGTCGGCCTGACCCGTTTTGATTCCGATCAGACGGAAAAATGGCAAGAAGAGATTATTGTTGAAGGGACCCTGCTCTATGTCCTCGGTTTCGCATCTAACAAGCCTGCAGAAGGTGAATCTTTGCGTGAAGAGGTGCAGAAATCGCTCCGTGATCTCAAACAGGATCCATCACGTTTAAAGCAGTTTGATCTTGACGGTGACGGAAAAATCTGTGTTGATGAATGGGATGCGGCGCGGGCCCAGATGGAAGAAGAGATCTACCATCAGCGGTTGATCCAGCACAGTCAGCAGCGCCGCCGCCAGGAAGATCATATCGTCATCGGGCGCCAGCCCGGGCGGCCGCTGATTATCGCTGAAACCCACTGCGAGACCCATTTGACTGGAAAATATCGCAACACGGCAATTGGTTTATTATTGTTAAGCACCCTCTTGACCGGGGGATCCATCTATTTACTGCTAAATTACATACAATAATCTTCCCATCTTACCTGAAAAAGGAGTTTAGTTATGACTGGTTGGATTACATTGGGGGTGTTGTTGCTGCTGTTGGTTGCAGTGATTGTTTACACCATCATCATCTACAATGGCTTTATCGCCCTGAAAAACACCATCAGCCAGGATTGGAGCAATATCGACGTGCTGTTAAAACAGCGCTACGATGAATTGCCCAAGTTGATCAAGGTCTGTGAAGGCTATATGCAGCACGAGCAGCGAACCCTTGAAGCGGTGGTCAAGGCGCGCTCCATGGTCAATTCGGCACGCACCGACGAGCAGCAGCTGCAGGCGCAGAACATGCTGACCGATACCCTGAAATCCCTGTTCATGGTGGTGGAACGCTACCCCGAGCTCAAGGCCGATGCGGGTTTTCGCCAGCTTAGCTACCGGATCACCGAAATCGAAGATCAGATCGCTGACCGGCGCGAACTCTACAATGCCTCGGTAACCATCTACAACACCCGGCTCGGACAATTTCCCGATCTGGTGGTTGCCAACATGTTCAAGTTTCAACCGCGCACTCTGTGGATTATTGATCCCGAACATCGTCAGGATGTCAGCGTGAGCTTTGCTGCCGGTTAAAGTTTTTGCGCGATGCAGCCGACAAGTACAAGGACGACCGGGTTTTGACCCTGGCTTGTCGGTTTGTATGGTTCATTGGGCAGGGCTCAGGGCATTGTTATGGCATTAGACTATTACAGATTACTGGGGATTCCGCCTGACGCGGATCAGCAGCGGATCAGAAGTGCCTACCGCAGTCTGGCCAAGCGTTGTCACCCTGATACCAATCGCGGCTCGGAAGCGGCAGCTGAACTCTTCCGTCAGGTCAACAACGCCTATCGGATTCTTTCCGACCCGGCGCGGCGGGTGCGTTACGATGAAGAACTGGCCAAACGCAACCAGCGTCAAGCCGCTGCCACTGCGGTTAAACCAGCGTCGAGCCTTGATCCGGCACAAAAGTTCAGCCGCTTTGTCAATTCGCTGCTTGATGCTATCTTTGCTCCGGACGCGGTTCCGGTGGCACCAACACCAGTTCGTCCGGTAGTTGCCAAACCGAATAAAACCCCCTCGTTTAATTTTTTCTATCACCGTGCTCTGGAAAAAGAAAAACCCCAATATCGCCGCGGCAGCGATGGAGTTTTTCGCAAAGTACCGCGCAAGAAACCACCTGCTTAGTTTCCTTTCACGTCAATCCGCCGCCTCGATTTGCGCTCCAGCCCCCAATGCGGCTATGATTCCCTTCTAAAATGACCAAATCTCAACAGGAGTTTTTATGGAAGATGAATGGGCGCAATTAAAAATGTGTGAACTAAAGGCCAAGGGTCTGATGGAAGAGATCGATCGCCGCTCAAATAAACCGACGGTTGTCTGTGGTAAATGCGGTGCCAAAGCCAATGAGGCAGAGCATCTGCATAACCCGCGCCCCATGGCAAAAAAGTTTTCCGACAATTTATGGGGGTGATGGTGCAGGAATATCTTGATTTTTTTCGCGCTAACGATCATTTTGCCCGGCATTGCGGGTTTGAACTGCTCGAAGTAAAGCCCGGTTTTGCCACCGCGAAGATGCTGATCCAGCCATTTCACTTTAATGGCGCTAATACCGTTCACGGTGGTGCTCTGTTTGCCCTGGCCGATTTTGTTTTTGCGGCGGCGGTGAACAGCCGCGGGCAACTGGCACTGGCAATCAATACCAGCATGGCGTTTATTAACGCCGCTTTTGCTGGAACCCTTATCGCTACGGCACGGGAGGTTTCCTGCAATCGGCGGCTCGGCGTGTACCAGGTTGATATTCATGATGAACAGGGGCAATTGATTGCCCAGTTTCAGGGAACGGCGTATCGCAAAAACGAGTCGCTGCTGTCGGAGGTTGAGGAAGGGTAGTGGTTCAGCACCGGGCCTTTGAATCCTATGTCAAGGGACGCGATTGTTTCCCGTTGGGTCATCCATGACCGCTTTTTGTCGCCGTCCATGGCGACAAAAACCCTTGCCACAGGATCCAAAGGCCCTGCGCAAGGATAGAGCTGACCAGATACAATAATAAAAGTATATTTTTTGTCCGTCGTAATTTCATTCCAAGGAGTATCCCAATTTATGATCGAAGCAAGTGATTTTCGCCGTGGTGTCATTTTTCAGCATGATGCCGCTCCCTGTCTGGTGGTGGATGTCAGTTTCCAGTCGCCGACAGCGCGCGGTGGCAATACCCTGGTCAAAACCAAATATCGCAATCTGCTGACCGGCCAGGTGTTAAGTGGATCTTTCAAGTCGGGCGATCGCTTTGATGAGGCTGATTTTTCCCGCCGCAAAGGGCAGTTTTTATACGCTGCCGATGACCATGGCGTGTTTATGGACAATGAAAGTTTCGAACAGTATGAGCTGGGCGGCGATATCTATGAGGACATTCGCGGTTACCTGCTTGAAGGAGCCGAAGTCACCCTCGGCGTGTATAACGATCAGGTCGTCACTATTGATCTGCCGCAGGTGGTTGAATTGACGGTGACCGAAACCGCTCCGGCGATTCGTAACGCTACTGCCACCGCTCAAAGCAAAGAGGCCGTGCTTGAAACCGGCATCAGCGTTCAGGTTCCGGGTTACCTTGAGAGCGGGGAAAAAATCAAGGTTGATACCCGGGAGTGCCGCTTCGTCTCCAGGGCCTGATGCCCATGATAGATCTGGAACAGATCAGATCGGGGCTGATCCAACATCAGCCACAACTGTTGACGCAGCAGGATTTTCGCCGGGCAGCGGTCGCCATGCTGCTGCGTGAGCAGGCCGGTGAAACGGAAGTTCTGTTTATCCGGCGCGCCGAGCACGAGCTGGATCCCTGGTCGGGGGATCTGGCTTTTCCGGGGGGCGGCGTTGATCCGACAGACCTCAGTCCACGGGCCGCTGCCGAACGGGAAACCTTCGAGGAAATCGGGCTGGAGCTTGCTCCACACCTGTATCTTGGCCGCAGTGATGACCTGGCCGGGGCTTATTTATCGATTCACATTGCCTGTTTTGTCTATCAGCTGGAAAACGAGGCGTACTTTTGCCTCAATGGTGAAGTGGTTGATCTATTCTGGGTACCGTTTCGCACCTTGCTTGATCCGGCGCGCAATTGCCTGCACGAGTTTCACTATCGCGGCGCCGGGCGCTGCCATCCGGTTATTGAATTGCCTGAGTGGAGTAATCGCCCGCTGTGGGGGATCACCTATCGCCTGCTGCAGAATTTTCTCGGGCGCTTCGGCCTTTCCTTCCGTCATCCGGAACGGTTTTGAAAAAAATATTGGTAATTACTCAGCACCCAATTTGCATCGGAGCGGGGCTGCCATGACAAGGGCATCTGTCGCCATGGACAGCGAAAGAGTCCCTTGACACAGGCCTCCCAACCCGGTGCTGAACAGGTACAAAACAGTCATCCTCGCCGGCGACATATTTTGACGCTGCTTCCACTCGACTGTTTGGCCAGTTTTTTCATCTCGGTGCAGGCATCGATCATCTCCAGGACACTGCTAAAGCGTCGCACCGTCAGATCAATCCCCCCCAAACTTAAGTTGACCAAAGGAAAAAACTGTTCAACTCCCTCACGGTTAGCCGCCACGATGTGGCCACGTTGACGATCATCGGTGGAGTAAAATTCAGGGATTCCCAGATCGATACGGCGCAAGATGTCATCAGTGACTTGGGCGGCGACACTTGAGGGCAGGGTAAACATGAAATCATCGCCGCCAATATGGCCAAGAAAGGCATGGCCGCAACCGGCAGCGTGGAGGGCAACGCGGATCACGTTTGCGGTAAAGATGATCATGTCATCGCCACGGGCGAAGCCGTAGACATCGTTGTAAGGTTTGAAATGATCAAGATCGGCATAGATAACGCAGTACTCTTCATTGCTGTTCAGTACCCGCTCCAATTCCTGATGTATGCTGTTATTGCCCGGCAGCCCGGTATTGGGGTTAGCGTCGAGGGCGAGGGTGTTGAGACGTTTGAGCTCAACCAGAGCGGTCTTAAGTTTTAACTGATTTTTGACCCGCGCCTTAACCGATGGAGCAGTAAATGGGCGGGCGATGTAGTCAGAGGCGCCGCACTCAAAAGCTCTTTCCTCCTGCTGCGGCGAAGATTGTGGTGCAATAAAGATGACGGGGAGGTGGCTGGTTTTTTCGTCCTGCCGTAATCTCTCACAAAGCTGGAACGGGTCTTCTCCCGGCAGGCGCGTATCCAGCAACAGCAAGTCGATGGACTGCTGATGGAGCAGTGTTAACAGCTGATCGCTGGAGTTGGCGGTAACGACATGATAACGATCCTTCAAGGTTCCGATCAGGCTGGCTACACCCATCAGGTCGGCATCGGCGATCAGGATGCGGCAGCGGTCAGTGGTGGGCATGAGATGATCTCCCTTAACGGTTTTTTCAGCAGCGACCTTTATTTATAATCAAAAACTATGTCCCAACCTGCAGATGCTCGAACAAATGATCCTCGTTGCGTAAAGAGACAGACCCCTGTTGCTGCAACTGCTCAATTTTGCGCCAGGAGCGCCCGTCGGTAAAGTTATTTTTTTGCTGCGGTATCTGTTCAGCACCGGGCCTTTGAATCCTATGTCAAGGGACGCTTTTCGTCATCCATGACCGCTTGTTGTCGCCGTCCATGGCGACAAACACCCTTGCCACAGGATCCCCAACCCGGTGCGAAGGACAGCAGCTGAATAGTTACTTGCTGCGGATCAATCAGGTAGACGGGTTTGCCCAATGTTTGCGCTTCCAGTGCCAGATCCAGACAGCTCAGGTTTCCCTCCCCCCACCAGTTGGTTGCAATGACACAGATATCTTAAAATATGGTCTGTTCAGGGAAGCTGTTGCCCAATAAAGTCAGGTTCTGAACTATCTCGGTGCAAAAGGCTTGACAGCCACTGCCTTTCGTCAGACCATCGACCACCATGCGAAAAGGATTTACCACCGGAACCGCTGCAGCTGCGGCTGCCAGAGCCCATGCCCGGTTCATCATTCATCAGCTGAACGGCGATTATGTCGACGTCATGCTCCCTGGCGGAGGGAGGCTGGGTGTCCCTGTGGTCTGCCGGTCCCATGGTGCCATGGTCACCAAGGACGCCGGTGACGATCCCGATGTCACCCACGGCGCAGCGATATGGGCGGGGGTGGAGTTGCGTGAGGACGACACCGCCATCCATATCGTCGGCGGCGAGGGGATTGGTGTGGTCACGCGTCCCGGCTTGCAGATTCCCGTGAGTCAGGCCGCTATCAATCCGGTCCCCCGCGCCATGATCGAAGCCAATGTGCGGGCGGAGATCGGTCCGGATCGCGGCGCTGTCGTGACTATCTGGGTGCCTGACGGCAAGCGGCTGGCGGCGCGGACCTTCAATGCGCGTCTGGGTATCGAAGGGGGGATCTCCATCATCGGTACCACCGGAATCGTTGAACCTATGAGCGTTCAGGCGCTGGTGGATACCATCCGCTGTGAAATTGACGTACAACTGGCCGAGGGCCATCCCATCACCCTGGTGCCCGGCAAGATCGGTGAAAAGTATGTGCAGACGCTGCGTCCCGGTACCGGTGCCGTACTGGTGAGCAACGCTTTTGCCGAGTCCCTGGCTTATCTGCGCCGGCGACAGGTAGAAAAACTAACCATCGCCGGGCATCCCGGCAAGCTGGCCAAGTTGGCCATGGGCTGCTATAACACCCACTCCAACGCCTCCCCCCAGGCCCAGAATTTTGTCGCCGCTATGCTGGATCTGACCGGGACCTTCAACACCGTCGAGGAAATTTGTCAGCGCTATCCGGCATCTTTTGCTCCGGTGGCGCAGCGCATTGCCGAACGGGTGCAGAGGGATTTCGGTTTTGCGCGGGTGGAGGTGTTGCTGTTTGATATGGCGGGAATGCTTTTGGCAAATTATCCCACAGCAAATTCAGGTGACCTGTGAATCAACAACCCCGCATTTTTATCATCTCCATGGGTCCCGGTAGCCCCGAGCTGCTGACGGTACGCGCCCGTCAGGCGCTGGAAACCATCGACCTGGCCGTCGGCGCGCCGCGCCTGACCGGGGGGCTGACGATCCCCTGTCATGAGCCGGTGCCGCTGGTCAGCGGGACGATCGAGTATATCCGTAACCATCCGGACCAATGCATCGGTGTGCTGGTCAGCGGTGATGCCGGGTTCTACAGCCTCAGCCGCGCCGTTGTGCAGGTATTCGGCCGGGAATCAGTGACTGTTATTCCCGGCGTCAGCGTCGTTCAGGCCGCTTTTGCCGCTATTGCCGAACCCTGGCAGGAGGCCCGATTCTTTTCTGCTCACGGACGGCAGGAGCTGGACATTGCGGCTATCATGGCAAGCGCACGTTTTTTGCTGCTCTGCGATCACAGCCACCATCCCCGCACGATTCTGGAGCGCTACAGTCTACTTCTTGAGCACTTTGACCTCTGGGTCATGAGTAACCTCAGCCTTGATAATCAAATGATCGTCCCCGTAACCAGGAAAACGGTCATCCCTGTAGATCCCTTGAGTTGTGTGGTGGGAGTAAAAAAAGATGCTTTTGCAAAAAGTGTCTACTGAGATGGCTAGGCAAAAAACACCAAATGCAAGGCGCGCAATTTTCGAGCTAGGAGGCGTACTTACGTACGTCGAGGAAGCGAGACGATTGCAGCAACACCGCAGTTGGTGAATTTTTGCGACGCCATCAAAAAAGAGAAGGAACATTAATATGATGGATAACAGTCAGCGTCCTCAGGTCTATTTTATCGGTGCCGGACCCGGCGATCCGGAGCTGATCACCCTCAAAGGGATTAACGCCATCAAGCGCTGTCGGACGGTCATCTACGCCGGCAGTCTAGTGGCTCCGGAAATCCTTGATCACTGCGTTGCCGGTGCGGCTATTCACAACTCTGCCTCCATGAATCTGGAGCAGATCATCGCCGTCATGGTCGCGGCCACCGGCGAGGGTCACAGCGTGGCGCGTCTGCACACCGGCGATCCCTCCCTTTACGGCGCTATTCAGGAGCAGATGGCCGAGCTCGACCAACGGGATATTTTCTATTCGGTCATTCCCGGCGTCACGGCGGTGTTTGCGGCGGCCGCCGCCCTGCGCACCGAGCTGACTGCGCCGGAACAGTCCCAGACCCTGGTCATCAGTCGCATGGCCGGACGCACGCCGGTGCCCGAGGATGAAGAGGTGGCGCGCCTGGCCTGCCATGGCGGCACCTTCTGTTTCTACCTGTCGGTGGATCGCTTC
The DNA here is from genome assembly GCF_059864205.1 of Pelovirga sp. Lineage (NCBI taxonomy): Bacteria > Pseudomonadati > Thermodesulfobacteriota > Desulfuromonadia > Geobacterales > Geobacteraceae > Pelovirga > Pelovirga sp. The sequence goes on along the minus strand of NZ_JCBCBS010000136.1, from coordinate 104 downwards.
GGCGAGATTGCCCGAAAGTTTCTCGATCAGGGCTGGAGTCCGCAAACCCCCGTAGCCATGGTCTATCGCGCCAGCTGGCCCGATGAGCTGATGCGGCGCGGTAC
>NZ_JCBCBS010000061.1:0-5301 GCF_059864205.1 Pelovirga sp. | reverse complement strand
GTTGCTCACTCGCAATCCGGATAATCTTGAGTTGCGCAGAAAAATTCGCGAGGCAGAGGAACGCATAGATGAGGAATCTTCATCATTGGCGCAAGAATCAGCATCGTCTTCTCCCATAACGACTGATAATCGAGTCGATCTGGAAGAGCATGAGACAACAGAATCATGTGCCGAACAGACAACGGAACAGCCCGAACCATCATCCATCTCGATGAAATATGATGCCGCAATCAATCTGGACGACGCAGATTCGACAGCTGTATTCAACATGCAGGCTGAGGTTGAAGCTCATGAGATCACCGTAACGGCACTACACGAAATGCCCGTGGCAGAATCTGTTGTTTTTCAGGACTCTACGGAAATCATCAATACGTTGAACAGCTGGCTCAATAATATCCGCCTGAGGAGGGAACATGTTTGATGTTATTCTCGAAAGAATAGTAAATCAGTGTCCTGGTGGCCTCGGTGCGTTGATTATGGGCTTTGATGGGATCGGTATTGAAGAATACGTTGTCGCGACTGCTGATCTGGATTTAACCCTGGTTGGTATCGAATATTCTCATGTTATTAAAGAGATTCGTCACGCCAGCGAGATTCTTAAAGTTGGCAGTCTGCACGAAGTTTCCATAAAAACAGAACAATTTTATGTAATTATACAGACCCTTACGGATGAATATTTTGTTGCGCTGGTCATTGATAGAACGGGAAACTTTGGTAAAGGACGCTATTTGTTGCTGCGCGAATCCTTTGAACTGAAACAGATGTTGTCGTAACCCATGAAAATAGCCGTCATAAACGGGCCAAACCTGAACCTGTTGGGCACACGTGAACCACAGATTTATGGTGTGCAAACCCTCGATCAGATCATGGCGCAATTAGCGCAAGAGGCCCATTCGATCCAATGTGAACTGGTCGTATGTCAATCAAACCACGAGGGGGTGCTGATTGATCAGGTTCATGCTGTCCGCCGGCAGAATGTCTCCGGCATTATCATCAACCCCGGTGGTTATACCCACACCAGTATTGCCCTGCGCGATGCGCTCAGTGCTGTCAATTTGCCGGTTGTGGAAGTTCACTTGTCCAATATTCATGCCCGTGAGTCCTTTCGTCAGCATTCCTACGTGGCTGCCGTTGCCGTAGGTCAGATCTGTGGTTTTGGTGCTTATGGCTACAGTTTGGCGCTGCGAGCATTGTTGAATGAACTGCAGTGCAGGAGCAGCAGTGTCGGATAAAGATGCGTTTATTCAGCAATTGCTGGCAGCTGATCAACTCGATGGTATTCTGGTCTTTGATCGTGCTGATCTGCGTTATCTCTGCGGTTTTTCAGGTAGCGACGGCGTTTTATACCTTAGTGAACATTCCAGAATCTTTTTGACCGACTCACGCTATCTGGAGCAGGCACGGCAGCAGGTTGAGGCGGACGATATTCGCTGCTATAAAAGCAAATTGTCGGGGTTGGCTGATCTGATCGAAGAAGCCCGGGTACGACGTGTTGGTTTCGATGCCGCCGGCGTCACGGTGGCTCAGTTTGAAGAATTGCAACGTTTGTGTCCCCTTGCCGCATCTTTTGTCCCCCTGACGCAACGCTGGGAAACCTTGCGCTCTATCAAAAATTCTGACGAGTTGACGCAGTTAAAATATGCCGCTGATCTGAACTGTCAAGCTTTTGCTCAGGTTGTGCCACTTATTCGCCCTGGTATCACAGAACGCGATATTGCTCTGGAACTTGAATTTGCCTTAAAAAAACTTGGCGGAGAAACCAACGCTTTCGATTTTATTGTCGCATCCGGGGTGCGTGGGGCATTGCCTCATGGTGTTGCCAGTGATAAGGCCATCTGTGACGGCGAACTGGTAACGATTGATTTTGGCACCCGTTATCATGGCTATTATTCAGATGAAACCCTGACCGTTGCCGTTGGCGAGGTGGGCGGAAAGCTTCGACAAATTTTTGATATTGTGCTAGAAGCACATGATTCAGCTATTGCAGCGGCGAAGCCGGGAATGCGTGCCTGTGATCTTGATGCTGTAGCGCGAGATCTCATTGCCGGCAAAGGCTATGGTGATTTTTTTGGTCATGGCCTGGGTCATGGTGTCGGGCTTGAGGTCCACGAGTTCCCCCCTTTGACGGCAAAAAATGAAGCCATTTTGTCAGCAGGTATGGTTGTAACGATTGAGCCGGGTATATACCTGCCCGGTGTTGGTGGTGTGCGTATCGAAGATACAATAGTTATGAGCGAAACGGGTTGCGAGTGTTTAACTTCTATTCCCAAGCAGTTTCGCCAACTGCCTGGAACAGGTCCTAACTGAACTGATTTACTATAAATACTTAATGTCCGGGCGATAAACATATCGTCGTATGATGGAGGAATCACATGGAATTAAAAGATCTGAAAAGCCTGATCAAGTTGGTTACCGATACCGATATTACCGAATTCAACATGGAGAGCGCAGTCGGCAAGATTCACATCAAGCGCGGTCCTGACAAGGAAATTGTCTACACTTCGGCTCCCGTTGCGGCTGCCCCGGCGGTCGCTGCCCCAGCTCCGGTCGCGGCCCCTGCAGCAACTCCCGCCGGCGAAAAAGAAGTCAACAGCAAATATGAAGCGATCCCTTCGCCGATTGTCGGCACCTTCTACCGCAAACCGTCACCGGAAGCCGATGCCTTCTGTAAAATCGGTGATGTCGTTGAGGCCGGTCAGGTGCTTTGTCTGGTTGAGGCGATGAAGATGTTCAACGAAATTGAAGTTGAATTCAAATGCAAGATTATTGAAATCGTCAAGGACGATGCCACTCCTGTAGAGTATGGAGAGACCTTGTTTCTGGTCGAGCGCCTCTAATATTTGTGGTGAGCTCATGCAGCAACAACGACTCAACTTAAGGCAGGAGTGAAGACATATGTTTCATAAAATACTGATTGCCAATCGTGGGGAAATTGCCCTGCGGATTATCCGCGCATGTAAAGAGATGGGAATCAAAACCGTTGCCGTCCATTCAGTAGCTGACCACGAGGCGTTACATGTGAGTCTGGCCGACGAAAGTATCTGCATCGGGGCAACGCCTAGTGCGTTGAGCTATCTCAACATGAAAGCCATTATCAGCGCGGCAGAGATTGCCGATGCCGATGCGATCCATCCGGGCTATGGCTTTTTATCGGAAAATGCTGAATTTGCAGAGATCTGTGAAGAGTGTGGCATTAGCTTTATCGGGCCTTCAGCGGAAAGTATGCGCCTGATGGGGGACAAGATCAGCGCCCGCAAGACCGTTACTGCCGCTGGTGTGCCGATTCTGCCCGGTACCAACAAGAGCATTGAAAGCACCAAAGAAGCGCAGCAGATTGCTGAAGAAATCGGTTTTCCGGTGATTATCAAAGCCTCTGCCGGTGGCGGTGGGCGCGGCATGAAAATCGTCCATTCCCCGGCTTCCCTGGCCAATGCGCTGGCGCAGGCACGCTCGGAAGCGCAGGCCGGTTTTGGTCGGGCCGATGTGTATATCGAGAAATTCTGCGAGCATCCACGTCATGTCGAGATCCAGATCCTTGGCGACAAGCACGGCAACGTTATTCATCTGGGCGAGCGTGATTGTTCCATCCAGCGTCGCCATCAAAAACTGATAGAAGAAGCCCCTTGTCCAGTGATCACTCCGGAATTGCGTGAAGAGATGGGCTCCTGTGCGGTGGCTGCGGCCAAGGCGGCTGGATATTCCAGTGCCGGTACGGTGGAGTACCTGCTTGATACCGACGGTAAGTTCTACTTCATGGAAATGAACACCCGCGTTCAGGTTGAGCATCCAGTGACGGAAATGGTCACCGGTGTCGATATCATCAAGGAACAGATTCGTTCAGCGGCCGGTATCCCGCTGCGCTATAAACAGGAAGATATTGTCATTCGCGGCCATGCCATCGAATGTCGCATCAATGCGGAAGACCCGGAAAAATTCACTCCCTTCCCCGGTAAGATCACTGGCTATCATACTCCTGGTGGTATGGGGGTACGCATTGAGAGCGCCATGTACGACCAATACACGGTGTTGCCCCACTATGACTCGATGATCGGCAAATTGATTGTTCATGCCGAGAACCGTGAGGAGGCGATCAAGCGCATGAGTATGGCCCTTGACGAGTATATTATCGAGGGGATCAAAACCACCATTCCCTTCCATAAGAAAATGATGGTCAATAAAGATTTTATCGACGGCAATTTTGATACGAACTTTCTGGAACGCACCAAGATTTAACGCAGCGACAATGACAGGTAACCGGGCAGGGCAGGAAGCAAACTCCTGTCCTGTTTTTTTGGGGATAGTATGATGGAACGGTCTGCCGCGCTACTGACACTTGGGTATATCAGCTACCTGAACTGCGTGCCTTTTTTTGGAAGGCTAAAAGAACAGGGGTTTAACGGCAAACTGGTGCCTGGGGTACCCTCCGCCCTCAATCGCATGCTGCAACAGGGGGAGATTGATGCCAGTCCCTCGTCCTCCTTTGAGTACGCCCGCAATTGGCGCGACTATCTGTTGCTGCCCGGGCACTCTATTTCCTCTGTCGGTAGTATCGCCAGTGTCCTCTTGTTCTCACCGGTGAGTCCTGACCGACTCGGTGGCGTTGAGATTGCCCTGACCGGCGAATCGGCCACCTCCATCAATCTGCTGGAAATTCTGCTGCGTGATTATTACGGATTAAGCGCAGTTGTTACGACTGTTCTAGGGACATCGGTAGAAGAACTGGTCAGCAAGGGAAAACCCGCTCTGTTGATTGGTGATCGGGCCCTCAAACTCTCCGCAGCTGTCCCTCCAGGGGTTGGGGTTTACGATCTTGGAAAGTTGTGGCATCAGCACACGGGACTTCCCTTTGTTTTTGCCCTGTGGATGATTCGTAAGGATGTCGTACAGCGGCATGCTGCAGCTCTGGGTCAACTTGGAGAGCAATTATTGAAATCCCGTGAAGCAGTAATGCAGCACCCGCAAATGTTTGCCGAGGCAGCCGCTCAGCACACTGTCATGACCCCTGAGCAGATTATTAGTTATTGGCAGACGATCAGTTATGTGCTTGACATTGAACACATCAAGGGTCTGGAATTATTCACTAAACGCTGCTTCAAACATGGACTGCTTAGAGAAAACCCTCCATTGAATTTTATGAATTAATCGCTTGGATCTACGGGGTATGATGCTTTTGCAGTTGACAGTATCAGCGTAATCACTAAGATAGGTCACGCGCCCGGGTGGCGGAACTGGTAGACGCAAGGGACTTAAAATCCCTCGGGAGTAATCCTGTACGAGTTCGATTCTCGTCCCGGGCACCAT
>NZ_JCBCBS010000030.1:0-1401 GCF_059864205.1 Pelovirga sp. | reverse complement strand
TCGTCACGGTGGATGTTGGTCACCGGCACTTCTGCCGTTGGAATCAAAAACAGATCGACCTCTTCGGTGTGAAACAGGTCGGCCTCAAACTTGGGCAACTGACCGGTGCCGGTCATGGAGGCTCGATTGACCAGAAACGGCGGCAGGGTTTCGGTATAACCGTGCTGGTCGGTGTGCAGATCGAGCATGAAATTGATCAGCGCCCGCTCCAGCCGCGCGCCGGCGCCGGTTGACAGGCAGAAACGCGCGCCGGATATTTTGCCGGCACGTTCAAAGTCAAGAATGCCAAGGTCAGGACCAAGATCCCAATGCGCCTTGGCAGTAAAATTGAATTGCGGCTTGTCACCCCAAGTGCGCACCTCCGGGTTATCCTCTTCCGACACACCAATCGGCGCCAGTTCATGGGGAATATTCGGCACCCCCATCAGCAGTTCATTTAACTGCACCTCCACCTGCGCCAGCTGATCATCGAGCTCCTTGATGCGGGCCGAGACCTCCTTCATCCGGGCAATTTCCCCCTGCACCTGGCTTTTATCTTTTGTGCGCCCGATGATTTCGGACACCTTATTCTTTTCCGCCTTCAATCCTTCCGACTCGCCGAGCAGTTCACGGCGTTGCCGATCAAGGGCCAAAAATCCGGACAGGTCGATATTTCCACCGCGCCGCGCCAATGCCTGCTGCGCCGCGTCAAAATTTTCCCGTAAATATCTGATATCAAGCATTCTTTTCTCCTTGTGATCGATCCTGTTCAGTGCTCAAGGTCAATAGCACTTTGAAGTGTAAAAGGTCAAGATAACCCCACCCCCTATTTCCCGTTACGTCCATTGACCCACCACTGATGATCCTCATCAAACCACCACTTCGACGAATCGGTCTCCCAGATGGTTTCCGCCAGCTCCTTGGCGATCTCGGTTTTTAAGCGCAAACGCGAAAAGGGGTACCACTCATCGGCGTAGCGATTGCCCAGATCCTTATGTTCTTTCAGGGACAGGACCATTTCGAGCTGATCGGCATCATGGGCCAGTTGCGCCTCGTAACTCTCACGAGCAGCAAACTCAATTAATGTATCACGGTAATCATCACCAAAGGGGAGCTCTCGGGCAAGATCATCAACCGCTTTTTGCTCATCGACCTGAACGTATTTCTTGTTGACGTAGTTCAAATCGCCGGTTCGTGCTTCAGGAATGTCGTGAAACAGGCAGAGCTGCAACACCCGCGCAACATCGGCCCTGCCATCAAGCTGAGCCAGAGCATAACCGATCATCGCCGTGCGAAAACTGTGCTCTGCCACCGACTGGGCGCCCGATCCAAGAAACTGAAAGCCGGTGCGCGGCGTACGCTTGAGCATCCCCACTTCAAACAGAAAATTCGCTATATTTTTCATACCTTTTCCTTCCCACT
>NZ_JCBCBS010000019.1:0-2567 GCF_059864205.1 Pelovirga sp. | reverse complement strand
AGAACAATCCTGCTGTCGCGCGAGCTCAGGGATGAAAAAGAATCATCAAAACGACGCTGATCACTGCCGAACATCCGGTGGGAGCCGGTCAAAATCAGTTGCGGATAGCGACTGCGACGGGCCAGTCGCAGTTCGATTTCTTTCTGGTTTATTTCCTGCTGTGCGGACTGAATGTCAGGATGTTGTTCGACATCGTAGAGGTCGCTATCAAGGATTGATCCCGCTGTCACATCCGCCAGAACCGTGGTCGGCGGCGAATACTCCCGGCCGGTTAATAACGTCAGGGAATCGAGAGCATTGGCAAACTCCACGGCCAGATCCTGTTCGGCCACACCGGCAGCGGCCAGCTCCAGTGCCGCTGCGGCAACTGCCTCCCGGCCATATTTGCCGGCAAGTTGTAGTCGCTCGGAAAAGCGATAGATTGCCAGCAGGGCTTGCCGGCGCCGGCGCTGCACCCCTGTCTGTTGCTGCAACTTCAGCGTCTGGCCATAAATTTCAATTACCTGACGGCGGATATCTTTGCGGATTGCAGCTAGTCGATACTCGGCAAGCTGCCGCCGCCCTTTGTGGAATTCGAGATTCAGAGTCCGGCGCCCAAAGTCGTAGAGAGTGTACTGAGCGGAAAAGGTCAAGGAGTGCTTGTAACCTGAGGCACTGTCGGCAAGGATGGCGTCGCCGACCGAGACAACATTGCCGGCCGCACCATGTACACGAACATATTCGTTGCCCAACCGCACCGACACTTGCGGATAATAGTCGCTGCGGGCTTCCACTATCTGCGCTGTTGCCGCAAGCAGATCAAACTCCGCAATCCGCACGGCCGGCGCCTGGGCTTCAGCATCTTGCAGGACCTGTTCCAGACTGATCTGCCCTGCCAGGACTGTCGGCACCTGCCACAACAGTACAACGCACAGCAGTAGTGTGATGTTGATGAACAAGCTCCCCCCCTACATACTTCAGTACATGAGACGATTCACCATAAATTAAACGTGCGGGGGCAAGAAAGCACCCCGCACGAAACTGTCTGGTGAAAAATCAGGCCGCCTGCCAGCTGCCTGCTACCATCGCCATCAATTCATGGTGTTGCCGAACGTCTTCGATACTGTTCAGCGCAATCCCTTCGGTCACCGCGTAGGCCGACATTTCCTGCAGCAGTTGATTGATGTCGGCATCGGTCAGGTAGCTGCCGTTGGCCAGTTGAAGCTGATCGATGGCGTAACTTGAGCTGCTAAAATGGTTGCTGACGGTAATCCGGTCGTCAGTGCCGTAACCGATATCCAGGTGGTTGCCGTTGCGGAAAACAGCAATGGAGTCGGTTGAGACCCCGACATCGAAAAGAATGCGGTCGAATCCGCTGGTGTCGTAGTTGTTGATGGTGTCATTGCCGTCACCAACACCGAACAGGTAGGTATCGTTCCCTCGCCCGCCGTTGAGATAATCGTTACCGACGCCGCCCACCAGCAGATCATTGCCGCTGCCACCGTTGAGGGTGTCGTTGCCCTCACCACCATACAGAAGGTCGTTGCCGCTACCGCCGGTCAGAATGTCGTCGCCGCCCAGACCATACAGGGTCATGGCCGAGCCGAGGCCGGTGAAACTGTCGTTCCCCTCACTGCCATAGAGGGGCCGTTGGAAGATCGCTTCTTCGTCCCACATCGTCCCGTCGGCAAACGCCATCCGCTCGATACGATAATAAGCACTGCTGTAATAATTCTGCACGGTGATCTGATCGTCGCTGCCGCTGCGACGGATGATCAGATGGTTGCCGGAGCGGGAGAAGACCAGATCATCCGGCGCGATCCCTGCGCCGAAGACAAAGGTGTCGATGTTGCCGACCGTGGTGTCGTAATCGTTGATTGTATCCTGCCCCCAGCCTTTATCGAACAGATAGGTATCGTTCCCTCGCCCGCCGTTGAGATAATCGTTACCGACGCCGCCGACCAGCAGATCGTTACCGGCACCACCGTTGAGGGTGTCGTTGCCCTCACCACCATAGAGAAAATCATCACCACTGCCACCATTGAGCGTATCGTTGCCGGCCAGACCATACAGGGTCATGGCCGAACCGATGCCGGTGAAACTGTCGTTTCCTTCACCGCCGTACAGGGGGCGCCGGTTGATGGTGTCTTCGTCCCACACGGTACCGTCGGCAAACGCCATCCGCTCGATACGATAATAGCTATGGGCATAATAATTCTGCACGGTGATCTGATCGTCGCTGGCGTTGCGACGGATGATCAGATGGTTACCGGAACGGGAGAAGACCAGGTCCTCCGGCGCGATCCCTTCACCAAAAACCAGGGTGTCGATGTTGCCGGTGGTGGTGTCATAATCGTTGATTGTATCCTGCCCCCAGCCGATGTCGAACAGGTAGGTGTCGTTACCTCGCCCACCGATGAGGGTGTCGTTGCCGGCACCACCGATGAGCACATCATCACCCACCTCTCCGTAGAGCTTGTCGTCGCCGTCATCGCCATAAAGCAGATCGTCGCCGGAGCCCCCGTAAAGGGAGTCGTTGCGGGCGCCGCCGAAGAGCACATCGTCGCCGGCATTACCGTAAAGGGTGA
>NZ_JCBCBS010000231.1:0-39981 GCF_059864205.1 Pelovirga sp. | reverse complement strand
CGGCGGCCAGTTCCTTGCCGGTGCCGCTTTCCCCCTGCAGCAGGATGGTGGCATCGGTTCCCGCTGCGCTCTGTGCCGCACCGAGAAATTTGCGCAGGGGCGCGCTATCGCCGATGATGCCGGAAGTCTGGTCTTTTTGTCGTAAACTACGGTTTTCTGCTTCGATCTGTTGCAGGTGAAACAGGCGTTTGAGTTTTAGCAGCAACAGTTCAGTGCGAAAAGGCTTGGCCAGATAGTCGTGGGCGCCCTGTTTGAGAGCATCAACCGCCGCTTCGACGGTGGCCTGGGCGGTCATCATCATGATGGTGCAGTCGGGCTGTTGATTGATGATGAGTTCCAGCAGCGACATACCGCTGACATCGGGCAGGCGAATATCGATCAGAGCGACAGAAAAGTTTTCGTTAGCCAGTGCATCCGCTGCTTGCTGGCCGTCTTTAGCGGGTACGACCTGATACCCATGGTCGGTGAGAACTTCGGTCAACATCTCCAGATGAACCAGTTCATCTTCGACCAGCAGAATTCTGTTTTTATCCATAACCGTTTACCCTTTAATGAGGGCGTTGAGGATTGACAGGGTAAAAGCAGTACGCCCGTCGCGATGGTGATAGGTCAGACTGCCACCGTGGTTTTCGGCAATACCCCTGGAGACAGCAAGACCCATGCCCGATCCGTGACCGGCTTTCTTGGTGGTGAAAAACGGGGTGAACATCCGGGCGGCAATGTCATCGGGAATGGGATCGCCGGTGTTCTGCACCTGCAGAACATAGCAATCGCCATCAAGATCGGCCAGAAGTCTGACCGTGCCGCCGCTGGTGGTCGCGTCAGCCGCGTTGATGATCAGGTTGAGCACCACCTGATGAATCTTATCACGGTCGAGAAAGAGGATGGTGCGGGGACAGCGGTTGTCGGTCAGTAGTTGGCAGCCGCTGTCTTTGATGGCCATGCGGGAAAACATCACCAGATCATCAAAAAAAAGGTCGCTGTCCACCACTTGTGGAATGATTTCACCAACCCGTGACAAATCTGAAAGCTGACCGACGATGCGGCCGATGCGTTCGATGCTCTGGCGCACCAGACCAACATAGCGCTGAACAGGATCGCCACCTTTGCGTTCTATTTGATAAAGGGCGCCTTCAATCCCTGCCAGGGGGTTATTGACTTCATGGGCGACGCCGGATACCAGGCGTCCGATGGCTAAAATCCGTTCATTTTCCAGCATCCTGGCAATCGTAATATTGCGTTCGATCTCGCTCCGGTTAAGTCGTTCAAGCATGTCGGCAAAACTTTTCTGCAACAGGCCGATTTCGTCATGACGTGTCCGGTTGGCGAGCAATATGGGATGACCTTTGCCGACCCCCTCCATGCTGTTGGTCAGATTTCTGATGGGTCGTACCAGCATGGTGCCGATAATCCAGTAGATGAACAAGGCTCCGGCTGAAAACAGACAGGAGAAGAAAATGACCTGTCGAGCCAGTTGGGCCAGCTCCCGGTACGCAGGTTCCATGGAAATACCGACTTGCAGCACCCCCCAGCTTTTGCCGGCAATGGACAGCGGCATAATGAAGTCTGAAATGCGTTCTCCGTCAACGACACTGAAGAATTGCTGGAAAGAGGGGGCGCGCAGGATCTGGAGAGTCAGCGGGTCGGAGTAGGTTTTTCTGTATTCCGTCAGACGAGTATGGGCCAGAACGCGGCCGTCTTCATTGAGAACGAAGGCATAGCGAACCTCCAGTTGCGGCGTTGCCATGATCTCCGCGACAAAACTGTCAAGCAGTCCGCCTTCGTGAATAATGCCGAGTTCTTCATACACGATGGCGTTAATGATCGGAATCGCCATGGTTGAAACCAGCATCTCCGCTTCCCGCGAGGGTCGCTCGAGCAGGGACTTCTTCTCATGTTGCCACAGCCAGCCACCCCAGATACTCGAGGAGGTGACGGTCAGCACTACCGCAAGCAGCATGAAGCGGGCGCGCAGGCCGATCTGTGGGTATTTCAGTGACATCCGAGGCCGCAACCGGTTTTGTTGTTGTACGTCAATTCAATAATGTCCCTGTAGTCGTCAATGTCGACGCTGACAAAGCCATGGGCGAACTCCGGATCCCACTGAATGAGGTGCTGTTTCGTCCGGGGATCGGATGGGTCGATAGCCAGCAGTGCCTCTTTCATTGCCGCCACCAGATGGGGGTCTTCCTCTTTGCGCACCACAATGGGGACGGCCGGGATCGGATCGGAAACGGCAAGAAACCGCAACCCGTGTTCACGATAGCGGTAGGCAACGACATCCTTGACGGCTCCGGCGACAGCGTTCCCCTTGAGAACGGCTTTAGCTGTCGCATCGTGGGATTCGTAGTAGCTGTAGGACTCCAGGTCGGAAAGCTGTATCCCCTTCTGCGCAAGCATATGGTGGGGTATCAGTTTGCCGGAGGTGGAGTGGTGATCCCCAAAGGCAAAGCTCTTTCCCTTGAGTTCTTCCAGAGAGGTTATGGGGCTGTCCTCCAGGACCACGATGATGCTGTGATAATAGGGTACCCCTCTGGCGCTGAGCGGCGCAACAATCGGAATGGCCCCGAACTTTCTGTAGGCCTCGGAAAACGTGACAGGACCCAGCGAAGCAATGGGGGTCGTGCCGTTTTGTAAAAACTCCACTGCCAGGTGGTAGTCCCTTGACAGCTTTAACTCAAAACGATAGGGGGTGTTGGCGCTCAGGTAATCCATCATCGGCTGGTAGGAACGGTACATGATGATCGGGTTGTAGCGCGGGATGACGCCGAAATAGATGACAGGTTTGTAGGAAGTTGCCAGGACGGGTGGCAATGGCGGTGCTCCTGTCAAAGCCAGAGTCAGCAGGATAAGGACAAAACATTTACCTTTTTTCATGGTTGCTGGTGTCTCCACTTTCATCGGCCGAGCTGGATCGAATCGATAATCAGTGCCGAGTTTGATTTTAGCAGGACAGGTCGGCAAAAACAGGTTTTTTGTCAGCACAGCGGGTTCTTTTTCTTGACTGTTTGCTGACAGCTGAGCGAAAGTTCCGATTTCACCTGAAGATAGCCTGAAATATAAGTTAAGTGTAGATGATGTTAGAAAAAAACTATAAATCTCCGGCAAAAATCAACCTGTGCCTGCATGTGCTGGGGCGTTATGACAATGGCTACCACGCATTGGCGATGGCGATGCAGCGTATTGACTTGTGTGACGATATCCGTATCCGCGTAACAACATCCGGAGAAATAAATGTAACTTGTGACGGTCTGGCGTTGGCACCCGGTGAAAATAATATCGCTACCCGGGCGGCCCGGTTACTCTTTTCCGAGGCACAGGTCGATGTCGAGGTCGGTATCGACATTCGGATCGATAAACGCATCCCGGTTGCCGCCGGCCTTGGCGGTGGCTCATCAAATGCCGCTACGGTGCTGCTGGCGTTAAACGACATACTTGCTCTGCACATGGATAATAGCCACTTGCAGAGATTGGGTGCGCAACTTGGAGCCGATGTCCCTTTTTTTGTGTTTCAGCGACCAGCCTGGGCCACGGGTATCGGCACTGAACTGACACCATTGCCGCCGTTACCCGAGGTTGCCTACCTGTTGGTCAATCCGGGAATAGCGGTATCGACGGCCGAAGTTTATCAAAGTTTACAGTTGACAAAGGGAGGTGAACTGGCTAACCTTCCGAGGTTTTCTGTTGTGACTAAGGAAGAGTTGTGTGCCGCTCTGCATAACGATCTGGAGCGGGTTACGCTGATGCGTCATCCTTTGTTGCGGCAGATCAAACAGCGCCTATTGCAACTTGGTGCTCGTGGGGCGCTGATGTCGGGTAGCGGCGCAACCCTTTTTGGGGTGTTTGATACCCTCGACCAGGCGCAAAGTGCCGCCAGTGTGCTGGCTGTGGAAACTGACTGGTGGACCTGCCCGGTGTCGCCGTTGTAGAGTTTTGTTGCGCAGGTACAAGACTATTATCATATGAAGCGGTGCCGGTTTTGACCGGCTTCATTTGTTTTTTGGTAACTGTTCAGCACCGGATCGGGGATCCTATGACAAGGGGCGCTTTTCGTCATCCATGACCGCTTGTTGTCGCCGTCCATGGCGACAAACACCCTTGCCACAGGAGCCAAAGGCCCTGCGCAAGGATAGTGCTGAATAGTTACGTTTTTTGTTTACAAGATCGACAGGCTGTTTATTGGGGCGTCGCCAAGCGGTAAGGCACCGGATTTTGATTCCGGCATTCCCAGGTTCGAATCCTGGCGCCCCAGCCAATTTAAAAGTTTCGTTGTTCGGCTGTTCAGCCAGGATTCGAAGCGCAGCGAACGCTGACTCAATGTCAGAAGAGCGGCCATGGATGGCCGCGGCAGTGAGCGTAGGGGAGCCGACGCAGGAGCCGCCGTGATGGCGACGACGAAGTGGGCGAATCCTGGCGCCCCAGCCAATTTAAAAGTTTCGACAGTTTCAACCTTAGTTAATTTGGATGAAGGGTATTGACACGTGGGTATGATCAAAGTTTTTACCGGCAACTCCAATGAGCCGTTGGCTCATGATATCTGCCGGCATCTCTCGGTAAACATCGGCAACGCCAAGGTCAAGACCTTCTCAGATGGAGAAGTTCTGGTTGAGATCAATGATAATGTGCGTGGTCGCGATGTCTACGTCATTCAATCGACCTGCTCTCCGGCAAACAACAATCTGATGGAATTGCTGGTCATGACCGACGCCCTGAAGCGTGCCTCTGCAGCACGTATCAATGCGGTTGTGCCTTATTTCGGCTATGCCCGGCAGGATCGTAAGGTTGCACCGCGGGCGCCGATTACCGCCAAACTTGTTGCTGATCTTCTTTCCGTCGCCGGTATCGACCGCTTGTTGACGATTGATCTGCATGCTGGTCAGATTCAGGGATTTTTCGATATTCCGGTTGATCATCTGTATGCCGCACCGGTCATGCTTGATGAAATCCGTCGTCTGAATCTCGGTGAACTGGTCATTGTTTCGCCCGATGCCGGGGGTACTGAGCGTGCGCGCGCTTTTGCCAAGCGACTGGATGCCGGACTTGCAATTATCGATAAACGTCGTAGTGGACCCAACGTGTCGGAAGTGATGCATATCATCGGCGACGTCAAGGGTAAGGTCTGTACCATTGTCGATGACATGATTGATACTGCCGGTACTCTTTGTACTGCTGCTACCGCATTGCAGAATCAGGGGGCAACGGCCGTTTATGCTTTCGCTACCCATGGGGTATTGTCGGGACCGGCGTTGGAGCGTATTGCGGAAAGTCCACTGCAGAAGGTTTTTGTTACCGACACTATTCCGATTCAGGAAAAACTGAACAAATGTGATAGGTTGCAAGGGCTGTCGGTCAGCTATCTGCTTGCTGAAGCGATTCGCCGCATCCATAATGCGGAGTCGGTCAGTTCGCTGTTTGTATAGAAAAAATGATGTTATCAGTGCATATGAATAACCAATTTATACGGAGGACTAAATAGATGGCTCAAGTAGTTTTGGAAGTAGAAGCACGCGAGAACGCAGGCAAAGGTTTTGCCCGGAGATTAAGAGCTGCTGGGAAGGTTCCGGCCGTTGTCTATGGCAAGGGTATGGAGGCGACAATGATTTCAGTCGATCCAAAGGCCCTGCAAAAGGCGGTGTCGGGTGAGGCTGGCTGGAACACCCTGCTGACTCTGTCCGGTGCCGGTCTCGACAAGAAGGTTGTTGTTCTCAAGGACGCCCAGCTCCATGCATTGCGTCGTGATATGCTCAGCGTCGATCTGCATGCGATCAATCTCAAGGAAAAAGGCCACTTCATGGTACCGGTTACTGTTGTGGGCATCTCCAGGGGACAGAAGATGGGTGGTTCTACCCAGCTGATCAGAAAAGAGCTTGAGGTTGTCTGTCTGCCGACCCAGGTGCCACAAACGATCGAAGTCAATATCGAGGCGCTGGAGATTGGCGATACCGTTCACATTGAGGACGTAACAGCACCCGCCGGGGTCGAGTTTGTTCACGATGTGAACTTTACTGTTGTTACCGTCATCGGCCATAGTGCTGAGGAAGAAACCGGCGCCGAAGCTGAAACTGCAGAGAGTGATGAAGAATAGCATCATCACTGAACAGCTATTTAGTGGTCGCAGCCAGTGAAATTACTCGTCGGTCTCGGTAATTATGGTCCTGAATATGCGGTAACCCGCCACAATATAGGTTTTATGGTGGCGCAGCAGGTCGCCGGGCGTTATCACATTGCCCTGAAAAAAAAAGGCTATCAGGGACTGTACGGGGTAGGGGCGGTTGCTGCGCAGCAGACCACCATCATTCTTCCCCAGACCTATATGAATCGCAGTGGTTCCTGCGTCACCGCAGCCAGCTCTGCTTTGAAAGTGGAACCTGCTGATATTGTTGTGATTTACGACGATCTCGATTTGCCCTTCGGGCGCTTAAAGATCAGCCAGGGAGGGGGGCACGGTGGCCACAACGGGATTCGCGACATTATCGGCGTCCTCGGGCGCCGCGACTTTGTCCGCTTGCGTTTCGGTATCGATAAACCTGATCACGGTGATGTGACGCGCCATGTTCTTGGAACATTCAGTGCGGCAGAACGGGTCGGGTTGCCAACCATGGTAGCGGTTGCAGCGGATGCGGCAGAATTAATCATCCATCGTGGCGCAGATGCTGCCATGAATAAATTTAACGGGTTTACTCTGGAAGAGAATCTTTAAACACCTATCAGACGAAAGAGGCGAGACAAATGCAACTGCAAGCATGGGCCCCCATACTCGGGGTGATCGGTTTTGTGATCGCACTGGTGATCTACAATAACGTTAAATCACAACCAGTAGGCAATGACAAGATGCGTGAGATATCCGAGGATATCCACAAAGGCGCCATGGCCTTTTTAAACCGCGAATATCGTGCGCTGGCTATTTTTATTGTGGTAGTTTTTGTGTTGATTGCTGTTGCCATGAGTATTCACAGTGCCCTGGCTTTTCTTGGCGGCGCTGTTTGTTCCATGACCTGCGGGTTCATCGGTATGAAGGCGGCGACCCGTGCCAATGTCAGAACCTCTGAGGCGGCCCGTGCCCATGGTCAGGCGCGTGCCCTGGAGGTTTCTTTCAACGGTGGCGCTGTTATGGGTCTTGCTGTTGCCTCCTTAGGTCTGGTTGGTGTTGGTATTGCCTACATTTTTTATGGCGGTGATATTGAGACTGCTAAGCATATGAGTGGTTTTGCCATGGGTGCCTCATCCATTGCCCTGTTTGCTCGTGTTGGTGGTGGAATCTACACCAAGGCCGCTGATGTCGGTTCTGACCTGGTAGGTAAGGTTGAAGCAGGTATTCCTGAAGACGATCCCCGCAACCCGGGTGTTATCGCTGACAACGTCGGTGACTGCGTTGGCGACACCGCTGGTATGGGTGCTGATATTTTTGAATCCTATGTCGGTTCGATTATCGCCACCATGGCCATTGCTGCTGCTGCCAGCCCGCTGCTGCTCACCAAACTCGGTTCCGGTGCCAATGTACAGGCGGCTGCCATGCTGCTGCCATTAGCTCTGGCGATGATCGGTCTGGTCTTTTCGGTCATCGGTATTTTCTCCATGCGTTTTCTTAAATCAATGGACCCGGCCAAGGCCCTGCACTATACAACCTTTGTCGCAGCTGGTGGTTTTCTTGTTGCCGCTTTCGTTTACATCAAGGCAGCTGGACTGAATGCCGGTATCTTCTGGGCTATTCTCATTGGTACCCTTGCCGGAATTGCGATCGGTCAGATCACCGAGTACTACACCGCTCATGGCCCGGTAAAGCGGATTGCTGAAGCCAGTAAAACCGGCCCGGCAACCAACATTATCCACGGCCTGGCCGTTGGCCTTGAATCGGCGGTTCTGCCGGTACTGATCATTGCTTTTGCCATCTTTGTCGCCAATGCATTTGCCGGTCTCTATGGTATTGGTATCGCTGCTGTTGGCATGTTGGCCACCGTTGGGGTTACGATGACCGTCGATGCCTATGGACCGATCGCCGATAATGCCGGTGGTATTTCGGAGATGGCCGGTCTCGGACCGGAAGTTCGTAAGATCACTGACGGCCTCGATGCTATCGGTAATACCACCGCAGCTATTGGTAAAGGTTTTGCTATCGGTTCTGCCGCCTTGACCGCACTGGCTCTGTTTTCTGCCTATGCCACAACGGTCGGTCTTGAATCAATCAACCTGATTGAGCCGATTGTTGTTATCGGTCTGTTGGTCGGGGGTGCCCTGCCATTCTTTATCGGTGCTCTGACCATGACCAGTGTTGGTCGCGCCGCCGGAGCTATGGTCGATGAGATCCGTCGTCAGTTCCGTGAAATTCCAGGGTTGCTTGAAGGCAAAGAAGGTGCCAAGCCGGATTCACAGAAATGCATCGATATTTCGGCCAAAGCGGCCCTTAGGGAGATGATTCTTCCTGGTGTTGTCGCTGTTGCTGCGCCGGTGCTGGTTGGTTTTCTTCTTGGTAAGGAAGCTCTCGGTGGTATGCTGGCCGGCGCGACCCTGTCCGGTGTGCTCTTGGCGCTGTTTATGTCCAACGGTGGCGGTGCCTGGGATAACGCCAAAAAGTATATTGAAAGTGGTCAACTCGAAGGTGCCGGTAAGGGCAGTGATGCCCATGCTGCTGCAGTTATTGGGGATACCGTCGGCGATCCGCTGAAAGACACCTCCGGCCCGTCGATGAACATTCTGATCAAGTTGATGAGTGTTGTCTCGCTGGTCATCGCACCGCTGCTGATCTGACCAGGGTAACGAACAGATAGATGATCGGATAGCCGAAGCGCACGCTTCGGCTATCCTTTTTTGAGGATAAAAAACATGGGCTTCAAATGTGGAATTGTCGGTCTTCCCAATGTCGGAAAGTCGACTATATTCAATGCGATCACCGCTGCCGGTGCTGAATCTGCCAACTATCCTTTTTGTACCATCGAGCCGAATGTCGGGATGGTTGCGGTTCCCGATCCACGTCTGGATGTGCTGGCTTCTCTGGTTAAGCCAAAGGAGATTGTGCCGACAGTGATGGAATTTGTCGATATCGCCGGTCTGGTGAAGGGTGCAAGTCGCGGCGAAGGGCTGGGTAACCAGTTTCTGGGTCATATCCGTCAGGTTGATGCCATTGCCCATGTCGTGCGCTGTTTTGAGGATGATAACGTTGTTCACGTCGATGGATCCATCGACCCGCTGCGCGATATCGAAGTGATTCAGACCGAACTTAACCTGGCTGATCTTGATTCGGTTGAACGCCGTATTCAGCGCAGCAGTAAGCAGGCCAGAAGTGGTGATAAAAAACTGCAGGCTGAGGTTGCCGTCCTGGAAAGGATCTCCAGAGCCCTGAATCAGGGGATGCCGGCGCGCTCGGTCGCTCTTGAAGATGATGAGAGGTCGCTAATTAAAGATCTTCACCTGATTACTGTCAAACCGGTCCTGTACCTTGCTAATGTCGCTGAAGATGATCTTGCCGGCTCACATCCTTTTGTTGTTCAGGTGCGTGAGCAGGCTGCTGCTGAGGGAGCTGAGATGCTGACCTTGTGTGGCAAGATTGAGGCTGAAATTGCCGAACTGGACAAGGATGAAAAGGCCGACTTTCTGGCGGAATTGGGTCTTGAAAGATCGGGGCTGGATCGGATGATTCATGCCGGCTATCGCTTGTTGGGACTGATCACCTATTTCACCGCGGGACCGAAAGAGGTCCGGGCCTGGACAGTTTCTGACGGATCAACAGCGCCTCAGGCTGCCGGTGTTATTCACAGTGACTTTGAAAAAGGCTTTATC
Source organism: Pelovirga sp. (assembly GCF_059864205.1). Taxonomy (NCBI): domain Bacteria; kingdom Pseudomonadati; phylum Thermodesulfobacteriota; class Desulfuromonadia; order Geobacterales; family Geobacteraceae; genus Pelovirga; species Pelovirga sp. The sequence goes on along the minus strand of NZ_JCBCBS010000231.1, from coordinate 30,207 downwards.
CGCGCCGAGGTCACTGCTTATAAGGATTATGTCGCATCCGGAGGGGAAACGGGTGCCAGGGAGAAGGGGTTGTTGCGCCTCGAAGGGAAGAATTATCGGGTAATCGATGGTGACGTGATGCATTTTCGTTTTAATGTCTGAAATCGCTTTAAAGATAAAAGCGCTTGTAATCGTGCAGGTTGCGTGATAAAAACTTTGGTTCTGCGGATTCATGGTGATTCCGCACCATTCCTTGTTCCGGGGTGTGCCCGGGGCTGTTAATCCGAAAGGGGTAAATGCTCAATGAGAAATTACGAGTCACTTTACATCGTTCATCCGGAGGTTGTCGGCGACGAGCTGACAGCGATGGTGGACAAGTTCCAGAAAATTCTCAGCGATCAACAGGCTGAGATTGTCAAGCTGGACAACTGGGGTGTGCGCAAGCTCGCTTATCCGATCAAAAAGGCTGAGCGCGGCAGTTACATCCAGGTACTGTTCAGTGCCGGACCAGAGGTTGTTGCCGAGTATGAGCGTCGTTTGCGGTTGGACGAGCAGATTCTGCGTTTTCTGACCGTACGGTTGGATCGCGATTTTGCTGCAGAGCCTGTTGAGCCTGTCGAGCCTGCTGCATATGTTGCGTCAGTCGATGACGATGATGACGATGATGACGATGTCGACAGCGACGACGAAGAATAAACACAACCACTGATCAGGAGATTACCAATATGGCTATTGAAAATTCAGGACGTCCCAGTTCTCCAGCCCCGCGCCGCCGCTTTGGCCGTCGCAAGATTTGCCGTTACTGTGCCGACAAAGGCGCTAGAATTGATTACAAAGATGTCGACAGCTTGCGTTACTACCTGTCGGAGCGCGGCAAAATCGTTCCTCGACGGATTTCCGGAACCTGTGCGACCCATCAGCGTCATATCGCCGATGCGATCAAAAATGCCCGGCAGATTGCGCTGTTGCCCTATACCACCTCACATTCAGTTTGATTGGGTCTAATAGGGAACTGATCCACGATACGCACCGATCATAATACGTTCCGCTACGGAGAAAATATATGAATACAGATGTGATTCTGCGAGAAAATGTCGATGGTCTAGGTACCATCGGAGATATTGTCAATGTCAAAGCAGGTTACGCCAGAAATTACCTGGTGCCTCAGGGTTTGGCCCACGTGGCTGATAGCCGCAACGTGAAGGAACTTGAGCACCAGAAGCGGCAACTGACGCGTAAATTGGAAAAAGTGACCAACGATGCTAATGCCTTGAAGGCTCGCATCGAGAGGGTGACCTGTGATTTCGCCCAGCGTGCCAGTGACGAAGGTAAACTGTTTGGATCCGTGACTTCTATGGATCTGGAAGCTAAGCTTGCCGCCGCCGGAATTGCTATTGACCGCAAAAAGATTCAACTGGGTGAACCGATAAAAACCCTTGGCGAGCACCTGGTTACTATCAAGCTTGATGCCGGTGTCACAGCTGAGTTGAAGGTTGTGGTTTCCCCGGAAGAAGCCTGAACCTTCGTTGCGGATTTTCGAGAAGTGTTGGGATTAAAGGCTGCACGGTGTTTTCCCGGCGGCCTTTTTTCGTCTAAGTCGCAGTTGGTCTACGGTGGAACCTGTCTAATGGCGGTGACGTCGGGCTATCTTATGCAGTAAAAGAGGGGGTCTGTCATGTTGATGATGAAATGTCCAAAATGTCAGAAAAATATTCGCTCAGCCTTGCTTGCTGAGTTGAAGGTGATTGGCTGTGACCAGTGTCAGACGCAGGTTCCGGTCAGCAACGTTCTAATCTCTTCCAATGGCTTTACCTTTGATCGTAACGATCTGCTGAAACGCTTCTATCGCTACCGTAAGCTCCTGGATGAGGTGATTGAGGAGCGCAACACGATGAGTGGCAACAACAGTGCTTCGGATGTGAGTCTGCGTAGTATTGAGAAGTTTATGTCAGTACTGCAGGGGATGATGGCAGGGGCCAGGGATCACTATCGTTGTGAGTTTGCTCAACCCATTCCGGTCAAGCTGCGTTACTTGCAACAAGAATGTGCCGGCAGTATCTACAACCTGAGCATGGATGGTGCCTGCATTGAAACTTTCAGTAAAAACCCGCTGCCTCGGGTTAATGGGATTGTCACCCTGGTTTTTCAGTTACCTGAACAGAAGGATACCAATATTATCGCCGGAGAGGTTTGCTGGACTCATCAAGGGGATAGCGAGGGTAACCTTGGGCACACTTCCGGCGTGCGGTTTTCCAATCTGGACGGTCCGACCCGAGATGTTCTCTGGCAGTTTATTTCGACGATGGCTGAAAAGAAGTTGTCAGAAGAAAAAAATTAATATCCCGCCCCTTTCCACCATAGTGCAGTAGAAAAAGGGCGGCGCTGATCAGCCTTCTCAATAGTCAATTCCAGCAGCTTGGATACTTTTGGTATCATGGGCATGGCAGGGGGTAACGCCGTAAACCATGCCGCAATGCGGGCAGCGACACTCCAGGGTCGCCATGGTAAAATTCTGATCACAGCCACTACAGATGAGCTCAACCTCTTGCGGCAGACTGTAGTTGGAAAAACCCATCATCCGTAACTTGTCTACCACTTTTGCACCATCGCCAACCTGACCTTGACAGCCGTCGTGCATCATTATCTGCTCCTTTAAAGTTGTTCCAGGGTTTCGCCGGAGCGGATCCGGTTGCGTAACGCCAGGAGTTGATTGTCCATTTCTTCCAAACGCTGCAGATTGCGACGTTCGGCCTCGTTCGCTTTGATAACCTTGGCGATGCCGCCGTTTTTAATCACCAGGCGGCGATCACCCATCAGTGCCAGAATTGGATCATGGGTCGCCATCAGAACAATTTTTTCTTCACGGATCAGCAGATTCAGGGCTTTTTTCCGATCAATCCCGGCATTTTCAATTTCATCTATCAGGGCAATAGGGGACTTGCTCAGAAACGCCATATCGGCGATCATCAGCGCCCGCGACTGACCGCCGCTGAGGGCGGTGACCGGCGTATCAGGACAAAACTGCTCGCCGGCCAACATATTGGCCTGTTCCAGGATTTGGGCGACTTTTTCCTGCGGATTGGTCACCAGACGGCTTTCAGCATGCATCTGGATAAATTCCTCGGCTGTCAGATCCATAACAAAATTCATATTTTGTGACAGTTGCGCCACCAGTTTATGTTCGGTAGAAAAACGCCATTGGCTGTCCGGTACCTGATCGTTAATCAGGATCTTGCGTCCCGTTGGGGTGTCTCCTTGAGCAACCCATTCGATGTCGGCGAGCAGGCGGCTTTTGCCTGAGCCGGTGGGGCCAACGATGCAGGTCACCTCTCCCGGTTGCAGGGTCAGTTCAACCTCTTCAGCTTCACCTGATTTATTATGACCCCCGATGATCGTCAGGGACTCGACTTTGTCGAGGGGTTTGCGCAACGCCAGCATGCCGTTGAGAAAATCATCGAGGCTGCGTTGCAGTTGTTCGCGGCTTAAGCCCAGGTCCTCAAGCAAGTCGGGGTTCAACTGGTCAAGGTAGTGCTCAAGACTGTTGTTGCTTGCAGCAACCGGCAGTCCAAATGAGGACAGGAAGTCCTCAATGTAGGGATGATCTGCCAGAGTGGTGGTTAGGGGCTGTTGATACAGGGCGACGTGTCTCATTTATTGTCCTCCATGTCCATCTTGCGGACATTGCCGGTTTGATATTCGTCGCCGATGCGGGTTTCACCGAGACAATAGGAGCACAGGGCGGCCGGCATCGAGAAACGCAAGGTTTTGCCTTTAAGGGTGTCGATGTCGGAGGCCGTTTCAAACAGACTGGTCAGTTCAAACGCCCCCTGGCCGGTGATGCCGTTGATGTTCATGATGACGGCACCGGGATTGACCTGCTTGACCCGGGAGGCAAACACCTCGCGTTCGGCCTGGGAGACGATATCGCCCTTGGTGATGACGACGATATCGGCGGATTTCAGCATCGGACCGATTTTGCGTGGTGTATTGACGCCACTCAGATTGTCGATAACACAGATGGCAGTAATGTCGTTGATGTGGGGTGAACAGCGGTTGCACAGACCGGCGCTTTCACTGATCAGATATTCGCAACCGTTCTCTTTGCCCCAGGTGACACAGGCCTCGATATTGCTGACAAAATAGTGGTCGGGGCACAGGGCGCCGGAGAGCCCTTTTTTTACCAGCACCCCTTTTTTCGCATAGAGGGTGTCATCGTCGGTCAGCAGGCAGTCGAACTTGACCACGCCGATTTTGTGCATACGTGCCTGCAGGGCCTCAATCACCCTCAGGATGACAGACGTTTTGCCGGATGATGGGGGGCCGGAAACGGTTAAAAAACGCACGATTTAACTCCTTCAATCGATGCCGAGGGCATCTTCAAATATTTTGTTGGTGTCATGGATCAGGGTGCCGATATCGTGCTGATAGATGTAGTCCCAGCCGATCCATTTCCACGGATGCTCGAAGTTGAGCCGGTTGTCCACTTCCGGGTGCAGGGAGGGAAACAGTCCTTTGTGGGAGAGCATTTCGCCGACCCCACGACCGCTCAAAAACTCGGCAATGGGTCGGGTCTTGTTGAGGGTAGAACGCTTGGTCAACATGAATATCGGGCTGACAACGGCACCATCTTCCGGCCAGATGATCTCAAGCCCTTCGACCATGCGCGCCATTTTGGTGAAAAAGTACGGCATGATGGTAACATAGGGTTTAGCCTCGCTGACCCGTTTGGCATTTTTCACCATCTGTGACGGGTGCATTGATTTGAGCATGCAGCGTCCGAGTTTTTTTACCCCATCCTCCCCGTGCTCCTTGTGGATCGCCAGCAACAGGGCGTTAAACAGATCAAAGTCACCGACCGGCAGCGCCACTTGCTGGGCGAATTCGGGTTCTAACAGATCGCTCCAGCGCCGTGGAATCGGCAGGTCGCCACGCACGTCATGGTTGATCATGAAGACTGCAGCAACCGCTGCTACAATTGAGTAGTCGCCCTTGGGATCACGGATATCAAGACCGGCAAAATCCGGGTTGACGGCAGCGCCGCAGATGTCCTCAAACACCCCCTGATCCTTAAAACGGCCAATGGTTTTCTGGTCGAAGAAAGTTTCAAATCCGGCAGAGATAAAGATGTCAGGAAGTTTGTCTGCATCTTCAATGCCGCGAATGTTCGCAGCAATCCAGTCAGCACCGACCGAAGCCGCTTCGAGCTTGTAGCTGACGCGCCGGCCGGTTTCGGCGGTAAACTTTTCGATAAAAGCATCAAAACTTTCCAATAGCGGCAAGCGCACCGGGCAGGGAAGCAGTCCGGCAATACGAATATCAGCGTTGCCGTGATCGGTTTTTTTCATGGTGATGTCGGTCTGGTGACTGTTAAGGGCAATCTGGTCACGCAACAGAGTCATGAAGTTGTTCAGATCATAATTTTTCATCTGGGCGGCGCGTTCCAGTTTGAGATAAGGGGCGATAGCATTGCGCTGTGTTTCGTCACGAAAGCTATCAAAGCCGTTGGCCACGAACACATCGAGGGTTTCCGGCCAGTGTTGCAGAATATCTTTAATTGTCATGTCTTTGTTCAGGGTCATCGTCGTCATTTTGGCTCTCCTTAGCTGATGTGAGCCTGAGTATAGGGGCAGTGTGGCTGAATTAAATTGATTCAGGTCAAGAAGAAAAAAAATATTTTTCTGTTACGCTTTTGATCTGTGTCAATTTTTTTTTATCCGGGTTGCGGCACTGTTGCATACAAGCAACATCAGGAGCAATAATCTATAACCATCAAAAAAGGAGAGCGTTTTATGAGTATGTTCTGTTACCAGTGTCAGGAAACAGCAAAAGGAAGCGGCTGCACCATCGCCGGTGTATGTGGCAAAAAGGAAGATACTGCCGGTCTGCAGGATCTGCTGGTCTACACCCTTAAAGGCCTGGCAGTTGTTGCCGAGGAAGCAAAGAAACAAAACAAGTTGGATTCTTCTGTCGGGTTGTTCATCTGCCAGAGCTTCTTTGCCACTATTACCAATGCCAACTTTGATAACGCCCGCTTTGTTGATCTGATCAAGGCATCGATCTCCAAACGCGATGCTTTGAAACTGGCCATCGGCTATAGCAGTGATCTCGATGTCCTCAACTGGAATGGTCCTGAAAGCAGCTATGCTGCCAAGGCCGCCGAGGTCGGAGTATTGTCGCAGGCTAACGAAGATGTACGCTCTCTGCGTGAGTTGCTGATCTATGGTCTCAAGGGGATGGCGGCTTACGCTGATCACGCTGCAGTGCTCGGTTTTGAGAAGCCGGAAATCTACGATTTCATGATTTCCGCCCTTGCTACGACCACCCGTGATTTGAGTGTCGATGAAATGGTCGGTCAGGTGCTTAAATGTGGTGAGGTTGCGGTGACGACCATGGCCCTGCTCGATGAGGCCAATACCACCACCTACGGCAATCCGGAAATCACCAGTGTCAACATTGGTGTCCGCAACAACCCCGGTATTCTGATCTCCGGCCATGATCTCAAGGACATGGAAGAACTGCTCAAACAGACCGCAGGCACCGGTGTTGATGTTTATACCCACAGTGAAATGCTGCCGGCCAACTATTATCCAGCCTTTAAGCAGTACGATCATTTTGTCGGTAATTACGGCAACGCCTGGTGGTTGCAGGACAAGGAGTTCACTTCCTTTAACGGCCCGATTCTGATGACCACCAACTGTATTACCCCGGTTAAAGAGGCCTATAAGGATCGCATTTACACCACCGGTATGGCCGGTTGGCCGGGCGCAACTCATATCGCCGACCGTCTCGAAGGTGGCGCCAAGGATTTCTCGGAAATCATTGCCAAGGCGAAGACCTGTGCCGCCCCGACCGAGATCGAGACCGGCACCATCGTTGGCGGATTTGCCCATGCCCAGGTCATGGCCCTGGCCGACAAGGTTGTTGACGCCGTCAAGTCCGGCGCCCTCAAGCGCTTTGTTGTCATGGCCGGCTGTGACGGGCGTCAGGCCGGACGCAGCTACTTCACCGAGGTGGCCGAGGCGTTGCCTAATGATACGGTGATTTTGACCGCCGGCTGCGCCAAATATCGCTACAACAAACTCAACCTTGGCGACATCGGCGGTATCCCGCGGGTTCTGGATGCCGGTCAGTGTAACGATTCCTATTCACTGGCCTTCATAGCGTTACAGCTCAAGGAAGTCTTTGGTCTGGAGGATATCAACGATCTGCCGATTTCCTACGATATCGCCTGGTACGAGCAGAAAGCGGTCGTCGTGCTCCTCGCCCTGCTCGCTCTAGGGGTAAAGCATATCCGTCTGGGACCGACATTGCCGGCCTTCCTGTCGCCAAACGTTGCCAAAGTGCTGGTGGAAAATTTCGACATCAAACCGATTGGTGATGTTGCCGGCGACGTAGCTGCAATCATGGCAGGTAACTGATAGCTTGAAAAGAAAGGCTATGCTGGATCCCTGGCTAAGTTGCCAGGACTGACCAGCAAAAAGCGACAACGAAAAAGGGGTGCCGGCACATTGTTCTGGCACCCCTTTTTAATGATAAGAAACGGTTTATTTGGTGTGATTTTAATAAAAGTGTTCTTGATGTTGTTGCCACTTGTTGACAAAATATAACGCTTGAGTATTTTTTAATCTGTCGGATGGTTGCTTTCATGGATAAAAAAAAGCTGGAAGAAGGGTACGAGGTGTTGATCGACTTCGCCAAGCGTGGCGGGTTTGTGCCGGCCGTGGTTCAGGATGTTGCCGATGGGCGTATTTTGATGCTGGCCTATGTTAATCAACAGGCGTTACAGACAACCCTGGAAAAAGGAATGGCGACCTTCTGGTCGACCTCACGTAATGAACTCTGGACCAAAGGCGAAACTTCCGGCGATTATCTGAAAATTATCGACATCTACACCGACTGCGATCAGGATGCCGTGATTTACCGGGTTGTGCCCCAGGGCGGGGGCAGTTGCCATACCAAAGATCCTGAGACGGGGCAGACGCGCGCCAGTTGTTTCTATCGCAAGCTGAATTTGACGGATGGCAGTTTACAGCCCCTGTAGCAGCGGCGCTGTCAGAATATTCATCTGTACAATCGGCCGAGCCTGGTGACGCCATCGCGCTGCTTGATGTGAAGGAAATGGTTCTTTTGCGCTGCGGCCTGGATCTATCTGTCTGCTTTTAACTGAGGGTCTGTTGAAGACCCTCTTTTTGTTTTGTGTCGTTGCTTTTTCCTGTTATCTTGCCGACATCATCAGCTGTTGGGAGAAAAGTATGTCCGAATTGTCATCACATCGTTTGCCACCCCAGAACCTTGAAGCGGAAATGTCGGTTCTGGGCGGGGTAATGCTGGAAAACGAGGCGCTTAACCGTGCCCTGGAAGTGTTAGTGCCGAGTGATTTTTACCGTGAGAGTCACCGCAAAATATTTCAAGGTCTGATTCGTCTGTCCGAGCGCAATGAACCGGCTGACCTTGTGACTTTGACCGCTGAACTAAAAGCACATCAGGAGTTGGATACTGCCGGTGGCAGTAGTTATCTGGCAACCCTGGTTGATTATGTTCCGACTGCCGCCAATATTTCATACTACTGTAAATTGGTTAAAGAGAAGGCCGTAGCGCGTAAACTGATTGAGGTATCGACGGATATCGCCACCCAAGGGTACGATGGCGGCGATATGGAGGAGATTCTCGATCGTGCCGAAAAGGCAATTTTTGAGATTGCTGAAAATCGCACCCGGCCATCCTACTTCCCGGTTCGGGAAATCCTCAAGGATACCTTCCGCACCATCGAAAAGCTCTACGAACGCAAGGAACTGGTGACCGGAGTCCCTACCGGTTATCTCGACCTGGATAAAATGACTGCCGGCTTGCAGCCAAGTGACCTGATCATTATTGCTGCCCGCCCCTCCATGGGGAAAACCGCATTTGCGCTGAACCTCATCGAGTATGCCACGACTCATGATGACAATGCGCTGCCGGCGGTTGTTTTTTCACTGGAAATGAGCAAGGAACAGCTGGTGCAGCGGATGCTCTGTTCGCTGGCCAAGGTTGATGCCGGACGGTTAAGGACCGGCCACCTCGGGGAGTCGGATTGGCCCAAGCTGACCATGGCGGCCGGCCAGCTCAGTGAAACCCAGATCTTTATCGATGACACTCCGGCCATCTCGGTGCTTGAGTTGCGTTCCAAGGCGCGGCGTCTAAAAGCTGAGCATGGTCTGGGATTAGTTGTCGTCGATTATCTGCAGTTGATGCGCGGGAGTAATCCGGAGAGTCGGCAGCAGGAGATTTCCGAGATTTCACGTTCGCTTAAAGCGTTGGCCAAAGAGCTCTCGGTCCCTGTTGTTGCTTTGTCGCAGCTCAACCGCTCGCTGGAAAGTCGAACCGACAAGCGTCCCGTCATGGCTGACTTGCGGGAATCGGGCGCTATTGAGCAGGACGCCGACGTCATCATGTTTATCTATCGCGAAACGGTTTACTGCGAAGAATGCAAGAGCCACGAAAAAACCTGTGAAAAAGGGCATGAAAAAGACGCTGAAATTGTCATTGGCAAGCAGCGTAACGGGCCGATCGGCACCGTCCATCTGACCTTCCGCGGTGAGTTTACCCGTTTTGAAAACCAGGCCCGGCGAGAAGAAGGTTACTGATCAGCCACCGTTGTTGCGTTTGACGTCGATATTCAGGGTACTGATCTTTTTGCGCAGGGTGTTGCGATTGATGCCGAGGATTTCGGCGGCACGCACCTGGTTGCAGCGCGCCTTTTGCAGGACAATGTTGATCAGCGGGCGTTCGATCTGATGCAGAACCATCTCATAGAGATTGTTCATCTCACTTAAATCCATCTGTGCCAGTGAACTTTCCAGTTTGCGACAGACCAGCGCTTCCAGCGAATCTTCGTTGGGAAGTGACCCTTCTTTGATCCCCAGGTCAGGAAAGTCCGCCGCCGTCAGCACGTGATTGGGGCACAGCAGCGCGGCGCGTTTGATGGTGTTTTCCAGCTCCCGCACATTGCCGGGCCAGTGGTGACCTTTGAGTAGTTGCAGCGCTTGCCGGCTGCACTCGATGGCATCAATGCCGAAATCCTGGCGCGCCTTCTGGAGAAAAAAATCGACCAGTGCCGGGATGTCATCTCGGCGTTCGCGCAGTGCCGGCAATGAAATCGGAACGACGTTAAGACGGTAATAGAGATCTTCTCGGAAGGTTTTTGTCTCGACCTGTTGCGCCATATTCTGGTTGGTCGCTGCGACAATGCGGACGTTGACCTTGATCGTTTGTTGACCTCCGGTGCGGGTGACCTCCTTTTCCTGTAGCACGCGCAGCAGCTTTGCCTGTAGTTCCAGCGGCATGTCACCGATCTCATCAAGAAACAGGGTCCCCCCTTCGGCCTGTTCAAACTTTCCTGCTTTGCGTTCTGTCGCGCCGGTAAAAGCCCCGCGTTCGTGACCGAAGAGCTCGTTTTCAAGTAATTCCCGTGGAATAGCGGCACAATTCAGGGCAATAAAAGGCTTGCCCAAACGTGGGCTGTTCATGTGGATAGCGCGGGCGATCAGCTCCTTGCCGGTGCCGCTTTCGCCGGTAATCAAGACGGTGACATCGGAGCCGGCAACGCGACCGAGGGTTTTATAAACGGTTTGCATCGTCTGACTGTTGCCGATAATGCTGCGACCGAAACTGTAATGGCTCTGAATTTCACTTTTAAGTTGATCGATCTGTTCGGTAACCTCTGCGGCTTTAGTTGCCTTAAAAATGATCGCGTTCAGCGCACTTAGATCGAAGGGCTTAGTCAGGTAATCGTAGGCACCGTTTTTCATGGCAGCAACGGCGTTTTCCATGGTGGCTTCAGCGGTCATAATGACAACCAGTGTTGCCGGATATTCCTCACGGATAAATTTGAGGATTTCGAGCCCGCTTGCTCCCGGCATTTTGATGTCCAGAATCGCCAGGTCGTAGCGGTGCTCTTGCATCTTATTTCGGGCCTGCTTGCCATCCTCTGCCACATCGACATCGTACCCCTGTTTTTTCAGGGCCTTGGAAAGAACCCAGCGGATACTCTCTTCGTCATCGGCAACAAGAATGCGTGAAATGGCCATATCTTTTCCTCGTCAGTGCTTATTCGTTACGATCAGTACGCAACAGGGGGAGCGAGACCGTAACAATTGTGCCGCCGTCAGGATGTTCATTGAAATGCAGCAAACCACCATGGTCGGCAACAATCTTCTGGCAGATAGGTAATCCTAGACCGCTGCCGCCATCTTTTGTGGTGTAAAAGGGGGTAAATACCTGTTCCATCTCTGTACGTGAGAGGCCGGGCCCACGGTCGCTGATGCGCACCAGAACCAGGGGAGTCGGGCGTGAACCTTCGACGTTAAGATAATATTCGCCATCGATTCTGGTTTCAATGATTATCTCGGTATGTTCGAAAGATGCTTCCCAGGCATTTTTGAGCAGATTAAGAAACAGTCGGCTGAGCAGGTCGCTGTCGCCGTAGATCGGCGGAATGCTCGGATCAAGGAGCAGTTTGAAGACGATATGCCGCGCTGTCCCGCTGTGACGGTGGAGACGGATCATCTCATCGAGTAATTGGTTGATGTTGACCGGTTCCAGACGATTGCGCCGCGGCGCGGCGAGATCAAGCAGTTCAACAATAATGCGGTTGATGCGTTCACTTTCGCGGATAATCAGGCTGGTGTACTCCTGAAGGTCAGACTTTTCGCCCAATTCCATCTGCAACAATTGGGCTGCTCCTTTGATGCCGCCCAGGGGGTTTTTGATTTCGTGGGCCAGTCCGGCAGCCATTGTGCCGACCATGGTGAGGCGATCGGCGTGGCGCACCGCCTCTTCGAGTGAGCGCACCTGGGTTAAATCGTGCATGATGACAATTGCACCCTGCTGCTGTCCGGCCGTCGAGTGGATCGGTGAAACACTGACACTGAGCTGGCGTTTACGTCGGTGCCCCGGGGCGTCGAAGGTAACTGCTTCGTGGTCAGAGAGGGAGCGTCCTTCACGCAGGGAGGTTCTGACCAGATCACAAAGACTTTCCTGGCGCTGAAAACAATCGCAGAATATCTTGCCCAGCGCCTGTCTTTCGGACAGACCGGTAAAATTCTGAGCCGCCGGGTTAAACAGAATAATGGTTCCTGATTGATTGATGGCAATAACGGCGTCGTCAATGTTGTCGATGATCGATACGTAATCTTCTAATGCCAGTCGTTTGGTTGGAGTCATAGATGGTGATCCTGGTGAAAAAAATCATGGGTCAAGACAACCAGATCGGACAACTGTCGGCATGACTGAACCTGTGATCTGAACTGACTGGCGCCTTCCATGCCACGCGCATACCAGCTGATATGCTTGCGCATCTCGAGTAGTGCTTTATCATCTCCAAACTGCTCACAGTGCAGATCAATATGACGCTGAATCATCGCCAGCTTGTCAATTGCACTGGGACAGGTGATCTGCTTGCCCTGCAGGGTGTCATTAATCTGTTGGATCAGCCAGGGATTACCATAGCCGCCCCGACCGATCATCAGGCCGTCACAACCGGTCTCGCGGTACATGCGGATGCCGTCATCGACGGTTATGATATCGCCGCTTCCAAACACTGGTATATCCAACGCCTGCTTCAACTCGCTAATGTGGTTCCAGTCGGCCCGACCGGCAAACCCCTGGCAGCGGGTGCGTGGGTGGAGGGTGATGGCATCGACACCTTCTTCCTGGGCTATGTGCCCAATGTCAAGAAAATTGATATGGTGGATATCCCATCCCGAGCGGATCTTGATGGTTAGCGGACCGGTCACGCGGCGGCGCACCGCCTTAAGAATACGGGCAATCAGTTTTGGGTCCCGCAGCAGGGCGCTGCCTGAGCCGCTGCGAATGACTTTTTTTACCGGGCACCCCATGTTCAGATCGACAACCGCCGGTGGCTCTCTAAACCGTGAAATCGCCTCGGCAAGAACCTCAGGATCGCTGCCAAACAACTGGATTCCCAGCGGATATTCTTCCGGGTGGGTGATCAGTAAATGCTGTGTTTTGGCCCCATCACGGACCAGACCATTGGCGCTGACCATCTCACTATAGACCAGGCCGGCGCCGCAGGACTTCATGATCCGTCGATAGGGCAGGCTGGAAATCCCGGCCATCGGGGCGAGGATAACCGGACTATCGAGGGTCAGGGATTGTATGGTGAGGGGAGCTTTTTGCATAAATTTTGAGCATACTAGCATCGGTTTAGGGTCGCGCAAAGAAAAAAATTGGCAGCTCTCTACCAAAAACCGGTAAATTGCGCGGTTGGGCGCGGTGGATACAGTATACAATTTACAACTTGACAATAAGGGGGTAAGTTGTTAGAACAACATTTGGGAAAATCAGCGCTTTGCTGCGTCTCAAGCAGCATTGGTTCTTTCTCAAGGTTCTGACTTCCCTAATTCCTTACCGTACCTGCTATTACCATGAATCATCAGTTTTCCGGTTCATGATCGTTGTTGTTTTCCGCCAAAGCGGAAATGTTTCCCATGGCCCGCAAGGGCATCAATAGGCTGTTTTACACCCACAAAAGGAGAGAGAGTATGTCGACATTGAAGCAAGTACTGGCACAGAAAATTGCAGAGCACCGTCCCCGTACCACCCGTCTTCTTAAGGAATTCAGTGATGTTAAGCTCGGTGATGTGACAATCGGTCAGGCGATCGGTGGTGCTCGTGACATCAAGTGTCTGGTGACAGACATCTCCTACCTTGATCCGCAGGAAGGAATTCGTTTCCGCGGCAAGGACATTCCTGAAACCTTTGCTGCTCTGCCCAAGGTTCCGGGTAGTGACTACCCTTACGTTGAAGGTTTCTGGTGGATGCTGTTGACCGGTGATGTGCCGACCATGGAGCAGACCCTTGAAGTGGTTGAAGACTGGAAACAGCGCTCCCAGATTCCTGCCTATGTTATTGACGTGCTGCGCGCTCTGCCACGTGATTGTCATCCGATGGCCATGTTTTCTTCCGCTATTCTCGCCATGCAGCGTGATTCGGTTTTCGCCGCGACCTATTCTTCCGGCAAGTTCAACAAGATGACCTGCTGGGAAGATATGTACGAAGATGCCAATAATATGATGGCCAAGCTGGGTCCCATTGGTGCCTACATCTACCGGATGAAGTACATGGGTGACACCCATATCGACGCTGATCCGAACCTCGACATGGGTGGTAACTTCGCCCGCATGATGGGTATCCCCGCTCCTTATGACGATGTTGCGCGGATGTACTTCATCATTCACTCCGACCACGAGTCCGGCAACGTCTCTGCTCACACCACCCACCTGGTCGCTTCTGCGTTGTCCGACGCTTACTATGCCTACAGTGCCGGTATCAATGGTCTTGCCGGCCCGCTCCACGGTCTGGCCAACGAAGAGGTGCTACGCTGGACCCAGAATTTCATGACCCAGCTCGGTGGCCAGGTGCCGACGGAAGAAAAACTCAAGGAAGCCCTGTGGGCAACCCTGAACAGTGGTCAGGTTATCCCTGGTTACGGCCATGCCGTTCTGCGCAAGACTGATCCTCGTTATTCCACTCAGCGTGAGTTCTGCCTGAAGACTGAAGGGCTCAAAGATTACCCGTTGTTCAAACTGGTGAGCATGATTTTTGAAGTTGCACCGGGGGTGCTCACCGAGCATGGTAAGGCCAAGAACCCCTGGCCGAATGTTGATGCCCAGTCCGGTGTTATCCAATGGTACTACGGCGTGACCCAGTACGAGTTCTATACCGTGCTGTTTGGAATCGGCCGTGCGTTGGGTTGCCTCGCCAACATCACCTGGGATCGCGCTTTGGGTTATGGCCTTGAGCGTCCCAAGTCGGTTACTACAGCGATGCTTGAGAAAGCGGCTGGTATCAACGAATAAATGATCGTAATTTTTACATGTTGATGATAATCGGGAGGCTCGTTCGGGCCCCCCGATTTTTTTTTGCTGCCGGCATGATTGTTTGTATCTGTTCAGCACCGGGTCGGGGGGGCCTATGTCAAAGGACGCGATTGTTTCCCGTTGGGTCATCCATGATCGCTTGTTGTCGCCATCCATGGCGACAAACACCCTTGTCGCCTGCCCCCGACCCTGCGCAAGGGCATAGCTGAATAGTTACGATTGATTTTGCTTGGTGGGATATCGTGCTATAATAACGGCTCAAATATCTGTATGGAATAAAGACGGCCTTAACAATATCAAGGAGAGTTAAAATGATTTACAGATCAGGATTATGGGTACTTGTTGTTGCTGTGCTGGTGGGCTTAAGTGGTTGTGCAGCCAACACCACTCATGAGCAAACAAAAAAAGGTGCCGGTATCGGCGCCATCCTCGGTGCCGCATCCGGCGCCATCATCGGCTATCAGAGTGATAAAAGCAGTGGCGCCTTGCGTGGGGCGCTAATTGGCGGTGCAGCAGGTGGGGCCCTCGGTGCCGGTGTTGGCTCCTATATGGATAAACAACAGACCGAATTTGAACAGCAACTTGCTAATGAACAGGCCCAGCATCAGATTGAAGTCGAGCGTCAGCAGAATGAAATTCTCAAACTGACCATGAGCAGTGAAGTTGGTTTTGATTTTGACTCAGCGACGGTCAAACCAAGCTTTCACTCTTCCCTTAACAAAATTGCCGATATTATGAATCGTTATCCGCAGACCGATATTGCTGTTGTCGGCCATACCGACAACGTCGGGAATCCGGACTATAATTTGCGTTTGTCCCTGCGGCGGGCGAATGCTGTCGCTGATTATCTGATGGATCAAGGGGTGGCTCGTTACCGCTTGTCAACTGAAGGGCGCGGACAGTTGGAACCGATTGCCGGCAATCAGACAGCGGCAGGTCGGGCTGAAAATCGGCGGGTGGAGATTTATGTCATTCCGAATTGATTTTATTGTCCCGGTGTAAAAATATCGGAATTCTGCTTTGGTATGGGCGGGTCTTCCCTGCCCATACCCATTCTCCCATCCTATTTTTTCTCTTTTTCCTTGCGCGTTGCGTAGATTAATAGCTTCTGATCGGTGAAGCTTTCGACTTCACCGGCGAAAGACTCGATTTTGAAGAAATCGTGGACCTTCGGCGATGCTTCCATAAAAAATTTGTTGAGTTCCTGAATTTTGGTACGGTTGAGGCCGGCTGTTTTAACCCACTCCTGAAAGTCGTGGATCTTGGGAATGATCAGCGTTTCCTGCAGAATCAGTTCGGCATCCTCGATCATCTGCCGCCATTCTTCCTCGCTAAACGCTTTGACGTGGGTTGGATTGCGCATTTGTTCCATGGTTTGAAAAAAATCGGAAATTTCCGGATCTTCCGGTAATAAGGTGTCGATAATGACCATGCGCCCGCCGCGTCTTAGGACCCGGTGAAATTCACGCAAAGCGCGCGGGACATCGGCAAAATGGTGCGATGCGATGCGGCAGGTCAACAAGGTAAAGGAGCCGGCAGGAAACGGCAGATCTTCGGCGTCGGCCTCGCGAAAAATGACATTGTCGATACGACCTTCTTCGGCGATATGTTCCTGGGCTTTTTTGAGCATTTGCATGGTCAGGTCGGAAGCGACTACTTGACGTACCATGGGGGAGAAATACAGCGCCATGTGACCTCCAGCGCAGGCAACATCGAGCATATTGTCGTCCTGGGTCGGCTGGAGCAGGCGCGCCGCCTCTTCGAGATCCTGGCCGCCGGTAAAATGGGTTGCCTCTACGTAAGCGGTTGCTGTCCTGCCGAACTGCTCGCGGATCCGATTTTTGAATTTTTTGTCCATTGATACATCCTGTAAGAAAATTTTTGGAGCCAGTATAGCATCAAATTCTGCTATTTTAGCAGATAATGACCGGTGGAAATTGTTTTTGCCGTTAATTTTTTTGAACCCATTTTTTTACTGTGTCTGCCCGGGTCAACAATCTGATTCGGCAGAAGGATCAAACGATGAAAAAGTGTCTGGTGGGACCGGAAACCAAACGCATATTGCTACAGGGCCATCCCTGGGTGATTGCCGATCGCTACACCCGCCAATGGCCCAAAGTGGCCAACGGAGAACTGGTAATGCTGGTCGATGAGCAACGCCAGCCTCTAGCGGTGGCAATCTGTGATCCACAAAACCGTATCGTCGCCCGCCGGTTGTCGGGCGACCCGGTAAGTATCAGCAGTCGTTGGCTGGAGGAGCAATTCCAGGGTTGCCTGACATTGCGTCACCACGCCCTGCTTGGGGATAGCGACTGCTATCGCCTGGTGAATGGAGAGGGGGATGCCCTGCCGGGAGTAACGGTTGATCGCTACGGTGATTTCCTGATGCTGCAACTTTATACCACTGCATGGGAGGCTTATCGGAGCGAATTAGTAGCGGCACTGGCAAATGTTTTTCGGCCAAAAGGCATTTATTTGAAATATCGTCCGCAACAAACGCGCAAACTCGAAGCTCAAAATAAAAGCCGCCAGATTAATGAACTCCTGGCAGGCGCTGCCGCACCTGATGTTTATCAGGTGAAGGAGGATGGTCTGTATTATCAGGTGAATCTGCAGCGTGGACTCCATACCGGTTTATTCCCCGATCAGCGCCGTAATCGCCGGGAATTGACGCAGCGGGTTGCAGGAATGCAGGTGCTTAACCTGTTTGCCTTTACCGGCGCTTTTTCAGTAGCCGCTGCGGCGGCTGGAGCCAGCAGGGTCACCAGCGTCGATGTGTCGGAAAAGTATTTGGCCATTGCTCGTGAAAATTTTAAGGCTAACCGGATCGACCCGCAACAGCATGAATTTATTGTCGGCGACGTATTTGCCGAACTCGCAAAATTTCAGACACAGGGGCGTCGATTTGATTGTGTTCTGTTTGACCCTCCATCCTTTTCAACTACCAAAAAAAGTCGCTTTGCCACTCATGGGGGGACCTCTAGTCTGGTCAGTGTGCTGCTGCCTCTGTTGTCTTCAGGGGGACTGCTGGTCGGTTCTTCCAATCATCAAAAGGTTTCTCTTGATGATTATATGAAAGAGTTGCGCCGTGGTGTCGCTGATGGTTCCCGACTTAAAACTGTTTATGTCGGTGGACAATCTGAGGATTTCCCCTGTGACCTTGGCTTTCCCGAGGGGCGCTATCTCAAATTTGTCATCTGCGTCAGGCAGTAATGACGGGTGTTTGGCAAATTCCTGGCGCTACTAAAGCTTCACTTGAATTTCTTTGGTATGATGACCGAAAAAGCTATCTTTGCTGTTCTTTCAGATTTATCCTGCCAAAAACGCATTGGTGGTTTTGCTCTTTGAATAAAAAATACAGGGGGGGGTGGCAGAAAAAATACTGATTGGCTAGTATGACAAATTAAGGTTGTTGTCTGCGGCCTCTAGAGGGGGTTGTCAATGACTTCAGCCGAAACAATGATGTGTTCTGGCTGGGTCGCGACGACCCTTTTTCGGGACTTTTTCGTAACTGTTCAGCACCGGATCGGGGCTCCTATGTCAAGGGACGCGATTGTTTCCCGTTGGGTCATCCATGACGGCTTGTTGTCGCCGTCCATGGCGACAAACGTCCTTGCCACAGGAGCCCCGACCCTGCGCAAGGATAGTGGTGAATAGTTATACTTTTTCTAACCCACATGATGTCAGGAGGAAAAGAATGAACAGATTTCGTTGGATAACCTCGAGTTTGTGCCTGTTTGTACTGATGTTTTCGTTTGCCTTGGTGATGCCTGTGAGGGCTGTTGCCGCAGAACGTGATTATCTGCTGGCGACCGCCTCGACCGGTGGTACCTATTATCCGGTGGGTGTTGCTCTTTCCACCTTGATCAAGGTGAAGCTGCAGCCATCCCAGAAAATTGGCATGTCGGCAATCAGCTCTGCCGGTTCCGGAGAAAACATCAAACTCCTGAACGACAATGAAGTTCAGTTTGCCATTCTGCAGGGACTTTACGGCGCCTGGGCCTGGAACGGCACAGGAGATTTTGCCGCTGCCGGTCCTCAGCGCGATCTGCGTGCAGTGACCATGTTGTGGCAGAATGTCGAGCACTTTACTGTTCTCAAGCGTTTTGCCAAAACTGGAACGGCGGCGGACCTGGTGGCGATGAAGGGGCAGAATATGGCCATGGGACCACGTAACTCAGGTACTCTCGGTTCTAACAAGACCCTGCTCGGCGGTCTCGGTGTTGATATCGAAAAAGAGTATAGCCTTGCCTACGCCGGTTATGGCCCGTCAGCTGATGCCTTGCAGAACGGTCAGGTGGCCGGAATGAGTACCCCGGCCGGCGCTCCAGTCAGTGCAGTGACGCGGACCTTCGCGACCATGGGTGACGATGTTGTGGTTCTTGATTTTACCGATGAGCAGATGAAACAGGCCGACAGCGGCATGGAGCTCTGGACACGTTACGTGATTCCTGCTGGTACCTATCCAGGTCAGGTTAAGGATATCAATACCATTGCCCAGCCTAACTTCCTTGCAGTGCGTGCGGACATCGATGAAGACGCTGTTTACCATATCACTAAAACAACCTATGAAAACCTGCCATTTTTGAACGCCATCCACAGTGCAACCAGGGTGATGGCAATAGAGAAGGCTCTTGCCGGTTTACCGATGCCGTTGCATCCCGGAGCCCTCAAATATTACCGCGAGGTCGGTCTGGATATTCCCGCACGCCTGATTGCAGATTAGTCCGGTCTTTCCCACTGCGACCGCCCCAAAGGGCGGTCGTTTTTCTCCGGAGAGTTCCATGTCCGTTACCGAAAAAGAAATTGGTCTGGTTGAGCACTGGGCACTGATGATCATTGGCGTCGCCGTCTCAGTGATGCATATCTGGTTTAATGTTTTTGCAGTGCTTTCAAGTCTTTGGCAAAATTCCCTGCATTTTGCCGGCTTCGCTATCCTGGTCGCCATTGCCTATCCCTTGCGACGTAACGGTCCATTGCTCCTGCGCCTTTTTGATGTCTTTCTGGGGGTCATTGCGGCCTCGTCGGCGATTTTCCTGATTGCCCGGGAAGACGCCATCTATGCTCGCGGCATCTATCTCGTCCAATCGGAATGGATCGCCGGGATTATCGTTGTTCTTTGCGCCATCGAATTTACGCGGCGGGTGGCCGGCTGGTTTATTCCGGTGCTGATAGTCGTCGGGCTCACTTATGTCGGCTGGTGGGGAAGTGAGTTGACAGGGATGTTCCGTTTTGCCGGCTTGCAGCCTGAAACTCTGCTATTTCGCAGTATCTATGGTGATGACGCCCTGTTCGGCACGATTGCCCAGATCTCTTCCTCCTATGTCTTCATGTTTTTGCTGTTCGGTGCCTTTTTGCTGCGTTCCGGAGCCGGGGATTTTGTTATCGACATGGCGCGAGCGGTCGCCGGACGTCTGGTCGGCGGCCCGGGATTTGTGGCGGTGATCGCTTCCGGCTTGATGGGAACCATCTCCGGTTCGGCAGTGGCCAATACCGCTTCGACCGGGGTTATTACCATCCCGCTGATGAAAAAAGCCGGTTTCCCCGCTAAGTTCGCTGCTGGTGCCGAGGCGGCCGCCTCGACAGGTGGCCAGTTGATGCCGCCGATCATGGGTGCGGGTGCTTTTGTTATGGCGACCTACACCCAGATTCCCTATACCACCATTGTTCTGGTCAGCATCCTCCCGGCGTTTTTGTATTTTGCCACTGTCGGCTTTTTTATCCGCATCGAAGCCAAGCGCAGTTATGTGACCGCGATGGATGATGAGTCGATCTCTTTTGTTGAGGTCATCAAAAAGGGGGGTATTGTCTTTCTGCTGCCGATCGGCATATTGATTGGTCTGCTGATCTATGGTTTTACTCCGACTTACGCTGCCGGTTATAGTATGATTGCCGTAGTCGTTTCGTCCTGGTTGACCCCCAACAAGATGGGCCCTAAAGCGGTTATTGAGGCATTGGCTCTGGGGGCAAAAAACATGATCATGACAGCGATTCTGCTGTGTACCATCGGCCTGATCGTTAACGTGATTACCACGGCTGGTATCGGCAATACCTTTTCACTGATGATCAACCAATGGGCCGGACACAGTCTGCTGATCGCCATTGGCCTGGTTGCCCTGGCGTCCCTCGTATTGGGGATGGGACTGCCGGTTACCGCCGCTTATATTGTTCTGGGGACCCTCTCGGCTCCGGCCCTGTCAGGTTTGATTGCTGACGGGATGCTGATCAAGGCGCTGGTCAGTGGTCAGGTGCCGGAAGCGGCAAAAACCTTCTTTATGCTGGCGGTACCGGAACAGCTGGCCCTGATTGGCGAACCCATGTCGGTGGCAACAGCGCGCTCGATTGTCGATGCCATCCCCTTCGATCTGGCCAATCTGGTGCGTGAGTCGGTGCTCAGTGATCATACCCTGACCTTTGCCCTGCTCTCGGCCCACTTGATCGTCTTCTGGCTCAGTCAGGATTCCAACGTTACGCCACCGGTTGCTCTGGCAGCATTTGCCGGTGCTGCCATTGCCGGTTCCAAGCCGATGATCACCGGTTTTTATTCCTGGAAACTGGCCAAGGGGCTCTACATTATCCCCCTGCTGTTTGCCTACACCCCCTTTATTGGTGGCACCCTGGCTCAGGATCTGTATATCTTTTTCTTTGCCCTGTTCGGCCTTTACGCCTTTGCTGCTGGAATTGAAGGCTTTATGGAAGCCAAACTGAACCCGGTCTTCCGTCTTTTGACCCTGGCTTCTTCCGCGCTGCTTCTGTGGCCGACAGTATGGTGGGTCAATGTCGGTGGTTGGCTGCTGCTGATGGCCCTTATCATCCTTAATAAACGTAAAGATCTTGCCGAAGGTGCCACTAAGCCCGCTATCGCCTGAATGACTTTTTCCTCCTTTATTTTTATAACGCCCGGATTTGTCCGGGCGTTGCGACTTTTGGACATCTTTTGCAAAAAGCAAAAATAATTGCAGCTAACTTCTCTTTCTCTTGCCCTTGCACTTCCCCGCTCTTCAATTTGAAAAGGAGCAGCTCAAGTTGGAGCAGGAGCCTTCTTGACTTTCGTGAATGGCACTGTGCTTTTGCACATTCTCCCCCTGGTTTGCCTTGATTTCATTGTCACCTGATTGCAACCTGTGCAAAGATGCACAGTTTAAAAGGACATTTTTGACAAGGAGTTATTTTATGACGATACGTACGTTTTTAGCCGTTCTGCTCTGTCTGATCACCACTCTGGCCAATGCCGATTCGGTTGATATCGGCTTTAATAATGAAAGTTTTCATTTGGGGTATGAGCGCCCGGTGGCACAAGATGAATTTGGTGTTGTTTTTGGCACCGCCGGTTTTCTTTACAACGACGATGAAAAAACCAAGGTGGGGCGCATCGGAGCAGACTTTGTTGGCAGCCCCGGTCAATATCCCGGCACCCAACTAGGGATGGGGGTGCGGCTTTATGCTGGATCAACCGCGAAAAATACCGATTTTATCAACCTGGCGTTAGGATTGCGGGCATCTTACGCACCACCGCAACTTGGAGGCTTCGGGGTGACTGCTGCAGCTTACCATGCGCCGGAGGTTTTCTCTTTTAGTGATGCGGACAACCTGACGCAAACAGAGATTGCCCTGACCTATGCCATGATTCCCAAGGTGCGCTTGAAGCTTGGCTATTATAGTCTGCGTCTCAAAGAGGATACCCGGAAAAATAACAGGACGATTGATGAAGGGTTGCGTATCGGCTTTACAGGATTTTTTTAATCCTGTTTGTTGCGCTCTTGGGAAATAAATTTTTCCGGCGCTCTGGTGCCTGTTGCTTGACAATACCCCCCATTCTGACAGATAAAACACTGTCTTTTTAACCTAAAGCCACAGAGGGCACAGATGTCTGGGCTGAGTCGTCATGGTTCCCCTGCGGCAGAGTATTAACGGACGATCTTTTCAAGATAATCGAGGGCAAAAAATGAATGGAAAACAACTATTACTCAAGGCACTGAAGGAGCGTAAAGTTCGCTTCCTCTTTGGTTATACCGGCGGTGCGATCATGCCGGTTTTCGATGAAATGGAAAAAATGGGGGCGTTTGAATTTGTTATGGCTCGCCATGAGCAGGGTGCTGCTTTTATGGCGCAGGGTCTGTCCCGGGCTTCATTGTCGACTTCGACACCGCAGATCGGCGTGTGCCTGTCGACCTCCGGTCCTGGAGCAATGAACCTGGTAACCGGTGTTGCCGATGCCCACATGGATTCAGTCCCGATGCTGGCCATTACCGGGCAGGTAGCTACCGGAGTGATTGCCACCGATGCTTTTCAGGAAAGCGATGTCGTCGGGGTCATGATGCCGATCAGCAAACAAACCTACATGCCTCTGGCTGCTGAAGATGTCGAAAAGACCGTCCATGAGGCCTGTTATGTGGCTACCACCGGTCGTGGGGGTCCGGTGGTTATCGATCTGCCCAAGGATATTCAAAACCAGCAGGCCGGCGACGATTACCGCTTTGATGCCAAAAAGTTCCGCCCCCATCTGCCCGGTTATTTTTATACGCCGACACCCGAACGGGATCCAATCCGCCGGGCGATTGAGCTGATTAACAAGAGCGAACGGCCGCTGATTTTCTGCGGCCATGGTGTGATCAACAGTAATGCCGGAGATCTGCTCCAGCGCTTTATTGAAAAGGTCAATATCCCTGTCGCCTCCACCTTCCACGGTATTTCCGCCATTCCGGCAGATCATCCCCTGCACCTGGGAATGATGGGAATGCATGGTACGGTTGAGGCCAACCGTGCGATCATGGAGGCTGACCTGCTGATCGCCCTGGGGATGCGCTTTGATGATCGGGTGACCGGTAAGCTGGATGAATACGCCCAGAATGCTGCCGTCATTCATGTTGAAATCGATGCTTCGGAAATTGACAAGAATGTCCGCACAACGGTGGCGATCAACGCCGATGTCTATCGTACCTTGCATGTGCTGATGGGTGATCCCATGTTGACCTGTACCCCTCGCCGCCGCTGGTGGGACAAGATCAACAGTTTCCGCGAGGTTATGAAAGAGGATCTGCGTGAAGAGATCGAGGTCGGTATCGGCAACGACAATAAGTTGCTGATGAAAGGTATTGTTCATCGACTTTCAGCGGTGACCAAAGGGCGTGACCTGGTTGTTGCCGATGTCGGTCAGCACCAGATGATGTGCGCGCGTTTTTATAATTACCAGACCAACAATAGCTGGTTCGGTTCCGGTGGCGCCGGGACGATGGGGTGTTCCTTGCCGATGGCGATTGGTGTCAAGCTGGCCCGGCCCAAAGAGCGTGTCTGGTCGATCAGTGGCGACGGCGGTTTCCAGATGAACATGCAGGAACTGGGAACCATCATGGAAAAACAGATTGATGTCAAAATTATCATTCTCAACAACGGTTACCTGGGGATGGTGCGCCAGTGGCAAACCTTTTTCTTTGATGGTCGTTTTGCCGGCACACCGATGCTGAGTCCCGATTTTGGTTTGATCTCCCAGGCTTATGGCATTCCTTATCGCAAGGTTGAGCTGCTTGAAGATGTGGTGCCGGCCATTGAAGAGGCGATCGCCTGCAAAGGTGCTATGGTCCTTGAGTTTATTTGCGATCCATCCGAGGTTATTCTGCCGATGATTCCCGCCGGGGGTGGTTTTGGCGATATGATGATCCGTCATCCCCATGCGCCGAAAAAAGATCAGACCAAACAAGGAGAAGCAGCATGAAAAGGCGTGCCATACTTGCTTTCACCCTCGATCACCCCGGGGTTCTCAACAAGATCTCGATGTTGATCCGCAAAAAAATGTACAACGTCGATACCCTGACCGTTTGTCGCTCGCGCATCCCCGGCGTCAGTCGCATGACCATCACCTTGCGCGAAAGCGATCAGGACAGGGTTGACCAGGTGGTCTGTCAATTGGAAAAATTTACCGAAGTCATCTCGGTGAAAGAACTGGATACCGATCATAGCTATTGGCGTGAGGTGGCGATTGTAAAGCTGGAGATTGAAGCGTCGGTGCTCGAAACCTTTCACGGCCGCTACAACTTCGAGATTCTCGAACAAAAAAGTGACGACATTCACATTCTTCAGGTTGCCGGCTCAACCAGGCGCATCGATGCCTTTCTGGATGAGGTTGGTCAGGGGCATATCGTTGAGATTGCCCGTACCGGGGTCACGGCGATGGAGAAGTAGGGGGTAGGGGTAGGGAGTGGGAAATAGGTAGTGGGGAGTGGGTAGTGGGAAGTGGGAAGTAAGCAATTGAAGTTCACTGCTCACCGCTCACTGTTCACAGCTCACAGATGTTTGATTGTGTTATGATGTCGGGGTGTGGTGCTGATCAATGGCGGTGCTGCACCCCGATTTTTTTTGCTGGAAGGAGAAATCATGAAACGACGCAGCGCAACAATTACCGGCGATCCCGGCGGCAGTAACTGGGTAGAACGAACAGCGGCGCGCACCATGCTGCGGGCGGTGCGTTTTAGCGACGAGGATTTCGCCAAGCCGTTGGTGGCGCTGGCGGTTCCCTATACCAACGGTACCCCCTGTAACGACCATATCCGTGTTCTTGGGGATCTGCTCCAGGCTGAATTGGAAGCGGTCGGGGCCAAGGTCATTGTCTTCGGCACACCGGTAGTATCCGATGGTATCTCCATGGGCACTGAAGCGATGAAATATTCGCTGGTCAGCCGCGAAGTGATTGCTGATGCCATTGAGTTGATGACCGAAGGTTATCAGGTGGACGCGGTGGTGACCCTGTCCGGTTGTGACAAGACCATCCCGGCGGCACTGATGCCGATTGCCCGCAATGATCTGATCGGATTGACCCTCTACGGTGGTAGTATCCGCCCTGGTCATCATGGCGGAAGGGATCTGAATATCGTCAGTGCCTTTGAAGGGATCGGTGCCTACAGCGCCGGCAAAATCGACGCTGATGAGCTATGTCAGATCGAATGTCATGCCTGTCCCGGTGCCGGGTCCTGTGGTGGCATGTATACCGCTAATACCATGGCTGCGGCGATTGAAGCCCTGGGGATGAGCGTTCCCGGAGGTTCGTCGAATATGGCAGTGGATCCGGATAATCAGCCGTCACCGGATAAGCAGGGTGATTTGCGGCGCAGTGCTGCAACCCTGATGACATTGCTCAAACGCGGCGTTAGCGCGCGGCAGATCATGACCCGCCAAGCCTTCGAAAATGCCTTGACCTTGGTGTGGGCGCTGGGAGGATCGACCAACGCGGTATTGCATCTGCTGGCTATCGCGCGCGAGGCTGAGGTGCCTTTGACCCTGAAGGAGATGGCCGATTTTACCGCCGGGGTGCCGCTGCTCGGCAACTTCAAACCCTATGGGCGCTATCTGATGAACGATTTGCATCCCTTGGGCGGCGTCCCTATGGTGATGAAGCACCTGCTTGCTGCCGGTTTGCTGCACGGCGACTGTCTGACGGTGACGGGAAAAACCGTGGCTGAAAATCTGGCCAACGCTCCTGATCTGCCCGCCGGACAGGATGTGGTTTTCCCGGTTGCCAGTCCCTATGCGGCTGCCGGCAAGCACATTCGCATGCTGTTCGGCAATCTGGCTCCGGAAGGTTGTGTCCTCAAGCAGAGCGGTAAGGATTTAACCACCATGCGTGGCCCGGCGCGGGTATTTGAGCGCGAAGAGGAGGCCATGAGCGCAATTCTGGCCAATCGCATCAACCCGGGCGATATTGTCGTGATCCGTTATGAAGGCCCGCAAGGTGGTCCCGGCATGCGGGAGATGTTATCGCCTTCGGCGGCGCTGATGGGCGCCGGGCTCGGAGATACGGTTGCCCTGCTCACTGACGGACGCTTCTCCGGTGGTACCCACGGCATCATGATCGGCCATATCTGTCCCGAAGCCCAGGTTGGTGGCCCCCTGGCGCTGGTGGAGGAGGGGGATCAGATTGAAATCGATCTGGATCATGAGGCCCTTAACCTGCTCGTGGATGATGCGCTGCTGGCCCAGCGTCGTCACGGCTGGCAGGCTCCTGTCCAGAAGATCCAGCGTGGAGTCCTGGCCAAGTACGCACGGCTGGTATCATCGGCCTCAAGCGGTGCTGTGACCTCGTAACGGCCGCCGCCTGTCATGATCTCCAGCAATTTCTTTGCATCGATTCCCGCTCACTTGCCGGAAGAATTGATCGATGTTCTGGCCGACAGCGGTGTGGTGCGTTTTGAGCGGATTGTCTCGCGTGGCCACGCTTCGCCACCAGGTTTCTGGTACGATCAACAGCAGCACGAGTTCGTTCTGCTGTTACAGGGAAAGGCGGAACTTGAATTGCTGGATCCTGAAGAACATCTGTGCCTGCAGGCGGGGGATTACCTGCTGATTCCGGCGCAGCGTAAACATCGGGTTGTGCGAACCAGCAGCGACGAAGATTGCATCTGGCTGGCGGTTTTTTATCATGAGCAGGGGTAGGACAGGGGGCATGGCGGTACGTTGCGTTCAGAGAAATATCCCGGTGATCCTGGTCCTGTGTTGTTCTCTGTTCTTTAGTGCTACCGCCGTTGCTGCCGGCAAATCGGCGGCAAATGAGTCATTGAATAACAAAATAGGCCAGATGCTGATGGTCGGATTTCGGGGAACAGCGCTGAATGATGGCTATGTCATCCTGCGTGATATCCGCCGGCACCATCTCGGCGGGGTCATTCTCTTCGATTACGATGTTCTGACCCGCCAGCCCGGGCGTAATATCACCTCGCCGCAGCAACTTAAAAATCTGATTGCAGCTTTACAGCAGGCTGCGATATCACCACTGTTGGTTGCTGTTGATCAGGAAGGCGGACGAGTTGCCCGTTTGAAGCCGGAGTACGGTTTTTCCCGGACGGTGTCTCACGCCGAGCTGGGGCGGCTGGACGATCCGCAGGCGACTTATAGTGCGAGTGCGGAGATCGCCGCTACCCTGGCTGAACTGGGAATCAACGTCAATTTCGCGCCGGTGGTGGATCTGTGTGTCAACCCCGACAATCCGGTGATTGCCCGTCTTGAGCGCTGTTTTTCAGCACAGCCTGACAAGGTGATCCACCATGCGCGTGAGGTCATCCAGGCCCATAAAGCTCAGGGTGTGGTGGCCGTCATCAAGCATTTCCCCGGTCACGGCAGTTCGCACAGCGATTCTCATCTGGGTTTTGTCGATGTGACCAATTGCTGGACAGAACGCGAACTGGTGCCATACACCAAACTGCTGGAAACGGGGGAAGTGCAGGCGCTGATGACCGCCCATGTCTTCAATGCCAATCTCGATGCTGATCATCCGGCGACCCTGTCACACTCCACCATCACGGGCTTGTTGCGGGGGCAATTAGGGTTTGCCGGCGTGGTGTTTTCCGACGATCTGCAGATGGGCGCGATCAGCGAGCATTATGGTCTCGAACAAGCGGTGCAGCTTGCCCTTGAGGCTGGAGTAGATATCCTGCTGTTCGGCAACAACCTCGATTACGATCCGGAGATCGTGCCCAGGGTGGTGAATATCATCCGGGATCTGGTAGCAACCGGAGTCATTTCCGAACGCCGGATTGATGAGTCCTATCGGCGGATAATGCGGTTGAAAGGGGTGGAGAGGTAGGGGCGACTTGTGGTGCGCATCGGGCAGTGCAATTTTCTGCGAGGCTGAAGACGGCAGGCGCCCCTTCTCGCTGCGCTCGCCAGGGGATTTAGCGAGTTGCCGGCGGCGGACACTTCCTCAATCCGTTCTCTATTGGGGTCGCCGGGTGTTTCGGCGCGCAATCAGCAGCACGGACTACCGGTGGTGCAAACCAACACCATCGGTATGGCCTATGGCAGGTTGTGCATGCTGGTTGTGGCGGCATTCAGCGGGACGCCTTTTAACATCGAGTTGACCTCATCCTGTCTGCTGTCGCTTGGTTGCCTGGCCTTGTTCGGCTCGGCGATTGCTTGCGGCTGTGATCTGAGCCTGGTCGGCCGGATTGGCCCCGGACAGGCCCCCGTGCATTGAGCTAAGCACTGGTTGTTTTGTTGCAGGTCAACCAGGATCAGTCGCCTGCGGTTTACTGGGCGTGGCCGCAGCCTTCACAGACAAAAGCCGATTTTTCGCCGGATTCCTTGATCGCTTCCGAATAACTGTCTTTGACCTGACTCATCGGCTTGGCTGTTTTCTTACCACTGTCAGGAATATTGTGGTGGCCACAACTGACACAGACAAATGCTGATTTTTCACCGGACTCTTTAGTGGCTTTGGAAAATTGATCCGTCATGATGACACTCCTTTCTGATGGTTGGCGGACGTGATGCCGGGCTGACGCGGCCACCGGCAGAATACGTCCGGATTTCAACTGCTGATTACCCTCCCATTCTAACATATTTTACGAAACAGAGAGGAGGCAGGTCTCAACAATGACAGACTTTTTGTCATAAAGGGGACAGGGTGTTGCTGTTAGCGCCAGAACAGGGAATGACGTGGCCGCTGACAATTGAATGTCCCGGAGCTTTTTATCATGTCACGGCACGAGGGAATGAACAGAAAGATATTTTCTGCAGCCGCAATGCCCGGGCATTGCGCTGTCATCCTGCTGTGCTGGTCTTTCCCGCCTTGAATTTCGGCAGAAGAAAAGGACAAAGCCCGGGGATGGTCAAACGAGCCGGTTGCCACACTGTTCGCCATTGTTTTGCCACCCACTGGTTGGAGTCGGGTTGCAGCATTCGAACAACCCAGGAATTATGGGGGCATAAGGATGTCAATACGACCATGATGTGCACGCCCGTTTTAACTTCGCTTTACTGAAAATTTGCCTCAGTGGTACGAACCCCGCAACCGCCAATGGTATACTTGCATCAGGCAACGTAGAGACAAATGGCAAGTATGTGTACGCTTTTCGTATCTGTTCAGCACCGGCTCTTCGGATCCTATGTCAAGGGGCGCGATTGTTTCCCGTTGGGTCATCCATGATCGCTTGTTGTCGCCATCCATGGCGACAAACACCCTTGCCACAGGAACCCCGACCCTGCGCAAGGACAGCAGTGAATAGTTACGTTTTTTTGTATCTGTTCAGCGCCGGGTCGGGGATCCTATGTCAAGGGACGCTTTTCGTCATCCGTGACCGCTTGTTGTCGCCATCCATGGCGACAAACACCCTTGCCACAGGAACCCCGACCCTGTGCAAGGATAGAGCTGAATAGTTACGTTTTTTTGTATCTGTTCAGCGCCGGGTCGGGAATCCTATATCAAGGGACGCGATTGTTTCCCGTTGGGTCATCCATGACCGCTTGTGGTCGCCATCCATGGCGACAAACACCCTTGCCACAGGAACCCCGACCCTGCGCAAGGACAGCAGTGAATAGTTACATCAGGCCTTAATGGCAGCCCAGGCGTTAGCAATAAACTCTT